>CASFWS010000063.1 GCA_949298295.1 uncultured Bacillota bacterium
AAGAAATACACAATTTGGAAAAACGGTGAGCAGCTCCAGCTTTATAGCACCGGGACCGATGCCATTACGGTCAACATGACGAAGCAGGAGGCCGAAGAGCCAGAGCCGGAACCGACGGTTGAGATCCCCGAAGTCATGATCGGCACTTGGTCCGGTGAGGAATTTGGCAAGTCCTACGAACTCGTCGTCACGGCGGATACCATCACCCTGAACGGCATCGAAGGAACGGATCTTACGGCCTTCGAGGAGGACAGCTACGGCGACCTCGTCGCGACGATCTACTTCGACGGGGTCGAGCACTCGGTCGCCTACTCGGCCACCCCTGGCTTCACCCCGAGCGTCATCCTCGACAACCTCGAGACCTCCTCCCTCTACGACTACCCGACCCTCAAGAAGGCCGAGGCGGAAGAACCCGACCCCGATCCGGAAGAGCCGGAACTCGCGATCCCCGACGGCTACGAGGGGACCTTCGAGGGCGTAACCGGCGGAGTCACCTACACGATGGTCATTTCCGGGGGCACGATGGAGCTCAACGGCACCGTCGGGACGCTTACCGAGCTTACGGAAGTCAGCTACGGCTGGACCGGGAAGGCCGATTTCGGCGGGACGACCTACGGGATCGAGTTCGGCACCGGCTTCGACGGCGAGCCCTACGTCGCGATCAACTGCTCGGATCCGTATATCTACTGGCTGACCCTCGAGAAGGTCGTGACCGAGGAAGAGGAGCCGGAAGACCCCTCGACCGGGGACGAGGTTCCCTATGCCGCCTGGTACGGCACCTATGAAATGACCAATGCCGGGAAGACGTATACGATGGTCGTCGCCGAAGACGGGCTTTCCCTCAATGGCGTCGTCGGAACGGCGGTGGAGGAGTTCGCGGCCAATACCTACGGCGGCTTCCTTGGCAAATACTCCTTCGACGGGATCGAGTATGACATCGAGCTCTACCACAGCACTTGGGGCGAGAGCAGTTACACCATCTACCTGACCTGCAGGGACAATGCGAACTACATGATCAACGCGGTCATGACGAAGGTCAGCTGAGCCTAGACACGTCACGAGGCCGGCCGCTTGGCCGGCCTTTTCCAATGGAAAAGCCGCCCTTAACCTGGGGCGGCGTTTCCTTAAAAGGGCTCCGGAAAGGAGAGACAGCCCCTTCAAGGCTAGGATAGGCGGTAGGCAAGGCAGCCGAAGGGAAGGAGGCAGCCGTCCTCGAAGCCGTTTTGATAGAGGATCGCCGCCCGAGGCGGAAGCTGGACGGAAACTTCGCGATTCCCGGCCAAAAGAACCGCAAAACAGCTCTCTTTTGACCGATATCGGAGCTCAAATACATCCTTGGCCGCCTCGATGGAAGGGCGCGTGGGCGGCAAAGTATTGCGAAGGCCAATCAATCTCTTGATATCCTCTTCGAAAGGCGATGGATCCCATTCCATGGCTCGCCGATAATCGTTTTCGACGATGCCATCGAGGCCTTTTTCGTCCCCGCAGAAAAGGGAAGGGACCCCGGGGAAGAGGTAGAGGAGGGCCAGGGCCGAGCGGTATTTCCTGGGGTCTCCCTGGATGAGGCTATGGAAGCGGGGAACGTCATGGCTATCGAGAAGGTTGAGTTGGGCCCCCGCAAACGGCGGGGCATAGCGGTCCAATAATCGATTGAGCTCGTCGGAAAGACCCTGGGCATCCAATTTTCCATAAGCGAAGAAGAAGCGGGCAATCCGGGCGAACTCGTAATTCATCGTGCTGTCGAAGAGATCGTGGGCGAGCCAAGCCTCAGCCCCGCCCCAGATTTCGGCCAGGAAGACCGAGGACGGGCGGGCCGCGAGCACCTCTTTCTTGAAGGCCCGCCAGAAGCTTTTGTCGATTTCGTTGGCCACGTCGAGCCGCCAGCCGTCGATTTGAAAGCGCCGGCTGAAGTTCGCGGCACCCCTGGCAAAATAGGCGATGACCTCGGGGTTGGAGGTGTCGAGCTTCGGCATCGCGGGGCAGTAGCCGAAGCAAGCGTAATTCGGGGAGCCGTCGGCTTTGAAAAGGGGAAAGGATACCCGGTAGTACCATGGGAGGTAAGGCGACTTATCTCCCTTTTCCTCAATGTCCCGGAAGGCAAAGAAAGCGCGTCCCGTATGGTTGAAGACCCCATCGACCATGACCTTGAGGCCGAGGCGATGGGCTGCTTGGACGAGCGAGAGGAAAACTTCGTCTCCCCCGAGGGCGGGGTCGCAAGAAAAGTATTCGCTCGTGTCGTAGCGGTGGTAGGAAGCCGCTTTGAAAATAGGGTTCAGATATAGGCAATCGATCCCCAAGTCCTTGAGGTAGGGGAGCTTTTCCTCGATGTCCTTGAAGGTGCCGCCAAGGCGCGAAGGCGGCTGAACGTTCTTTTTCCCTCTGCATACGAAGGAGTCTGGGAAGATATTGTAGACGTTGGCCTTTTCCCACCATTGAGGAAGCGAAATCCTCTCGCTCCTCAGGTCGTAAGGATAATTGAAGAACTCTTCCCGGTTGTCGATGGTCTTTCCGTCGCACGACTGGTTTTCGATGGACGGCCGGACAAAGCCGTCGATGAAATAGAGCGTCTCCTCCCGGCCGACGAGGCGAAAGGCGTACAAGAGGCGTTCCGGGACGTGGCTGAGATATACCTCGAAGGTCTCCCGGCCCTCGGACGCTGCGACCTTTTTCATGGGCTTTTCGGATAATGGCACCGGCGACGAGGAGGACCCGCGGTCGCCATAGACGACGTAAGCTTCCAGGACATCGCCTTCCCTAGCGAAGAGGCGAAGGAAGAAACGCCCATCTTCAAGCGGGCAGGCATCGCTTCCTTGGGCGCGGTGGAGGAGGGAAGAACGCTCGATCTTCATTCCTTGACCCCTCCGGCCGTGAGGCCGCTCACCATGTAACGCTGCATGATGAAGAAGACGACGAGGACTGGCAGGGAGATGAAAAGGGAAGCCGCCGCGAACTGCGGCCAGTTCCGGGCCAGGTTGTTGCTTTGGAGGGCATAGAGGCCGCTGGCCAAGGTATAGAGGTCCTTCCCGGTCAGGAAGGTCGAGGCAAATAGGTACTCGTTCCAGCAATTGATGAAGACGAGAATCGAGGTAACGATGATGGCCGGGCGGGCCAGAGGGAGGACGACCTTGAAAAGGATCTCGGGCCTCGTTGCCCCGTCGATGGTCGCCGCTTCCGAGATCGAAGAAGGAATCGAGGCGAAATACCCTTTGAGATTGAAAAAGGCAAAGATGCTGTTGCTGCCGCTATAGACGAGAATGAGAGCGATCCGGGTATTGAGAAGATGCGTATTCCTTAGAAGGGCGAAAAGCGCCGTCATCGTGAGGACCTGGGGGAAAGCATTGAGAATGAGGAGAGTGAAGAGAAGGACCTTCTTCCCGCGGAAGGACATCGTCGCGAAAGCGTAGGCGGCAAAAGCTGAGGGGATGACGGTGACGAGGACGGTCGAAAGGGAAAGGATGAGGGAGTTCCCGAGCCACGTTCCGAAATCGAGCTCGGTGAAAATATGGAGATAGTTGTCGAAGGTAAAGTCGGTGATCGCGAAGACCCCGCCGGTCAGGTTGGTCGTTCCGCTGAAGGAAATGGCCAGGGCATAGATGATTGGGACGAGAGCAATGAAGCAAACGGCGATGAAAAGAAGGTGCAATGAGCCGAATTTCAAAGCATTGCGGGCGGTTTTGCGAAGTTTCATCCTAGTTCCTCCCTTCTTTGGCTTCGCGGTAGGCAAAGCGCGAGAACAGTAGGGCAATCAGCATGAAGATGATGGTCGAGATGGCGCTCGAAAGGCCGTAGTTGTTGCTTTCGAAGGCCGTCGTATGGGCGTAGGTGATGATCGTTTGGAGGCCTGCTCCCGTCTGGGCGCCCTTTTGAAGAGTTAAGAGGTAAATGACGTCGAATTGCTTGAATTGCACGAAAGCCGTCATGAGTAGGGATGGGGCGACGATGGGAGCGATTTCCGGAAGCGAGACGTTGAAGGTGGTCCGCCAGAAACCGGCTCCGTCGAGCCGAGCGGCCTCGTATAAGGACTGATCGATGCTTTGGAGAGCTCCGTCCATCATCGTCATGGTGAAGGGGTAGGAAAGCCAGACATTGACGAGAAGGGAGGCAAAAAAGGCTCCCCAATAGCTCTGAAGGATGTAAAAGGAATCGGCGCCTAGCGCCCTGGCAATGTCGCCGAGAAGGCCGAATTCGCCGTTGAAGACGCCAATCCGCCATAGAAGGATCGAGACATAGGAAGGGACTGCCCACGGGAACATGAGAAGGGTCTTGTAGACGTTCCGGCCTTTGAAGCCCTTGACGTTCAAGAGGACGGCCAGGACCAGCGAGACCAGGATGATCAAGATCATATTGGCAATCGTCCAGAGGATTGTAAGCCCTAAGGAAGAAAGAAATTCGCTATTGGCTTGCGAAAAAGCCCGGATGTAATTGCCGATCCCGATGAACTCGAAGTCGAACCAATGGTAGAGGTTCATGTTCGTGAGCGAGATGTAGACGGTGTAGCCGATGGGGAAGACAACGATGAGGGCGACCAGCAGAATGATCGCCGCTAAATAAAAATAAGCGCTGTTTTCGTATCGGCGCCTTTTTTCGCTTTTTGCTAAGGCCTTCATAGGTCCCTCCTCATGGGAATCGGCCCCGCTCGAAGGCGGGGCCGGTTTCCCTTAGTGCATGTTTTCGATGGCTTGGACGGCGTCGGCTTGGTATTTGGTTGCCGCCTCGTCGATATTCTCGCCCTTGTTGACGGCGGTCAGGAAGTTGGTGAACGGCGTCCACATGACGCCCATCTCGGGGATGTTCGGCGTCGGGACGGCCGATTCGGCGATCGTGTACTGGGTTTCCTTCACCATTTCGTTGGAGGTGACTTCCGCTACCTCGGATGCCGCTTCGAGGGCCGGGGTGCAGTTGTAGTTCTTGGCGAGGTCGGTCGCGACTTGCAGCGTTGCCATTGCCGTGAGGGCCTTGCCGATGGCATCTTTCTTCGCTTCGGCGTATTTCATGACGGCAAAGCCTTGGATGCCTTCGTAGGGAGCAAGGACCTCGCCGTTGGGAAGCTCGAAGCGGGATAGGGAAACGTAGCCGCAGTCGATGCCGGCGTCTTTCACCGAGGAGACAAACCACGGGCCGGCGAGGATGCCGTCGGCTTTCCCTTCGAGGAAGAGATTAGTAATGGTGTCGTAGGTTCCGTCCGACATGGTCGGGGCGAAGCGGGCATTGTAGGCCGCTCCTTCCTTCGTCTTGGCGTCGCTGATGCCCGGGGTGGCTTCTTCGTTGATGACAAAGCCGCCGTAGCCGTTGATCCAAGGCGCGGCGTTGTAGGTGTCGTTGTACTGGTTGAGGAAACCGTAGCCTCCTTCTTCGATGCGGGCCTCGTTATAGGCAAGGAGGCCGTCGGTGGTCGTCGGCATCTCCCCCTTCCAAAGGTCCTTGTTGTAGAAGAGGAGGTTCGTTTCGGCGTAGAGGGGGAAGAGATACTTGGTGCCCTTGTATTCCCCGGCGTCGACGGTGCTATCGAGGAAGGAACCGAGGGTAGTGGCGTCGGCATAGCCTTCGATGCCGGAGAGGATGCCCATTTCGGCATAGGCTCCGATCGCATCGTGGGCCCCGAAGAAGAAGTCCGGGCCGTTCGAGGAATCGTTGCCATAGAGTTTGATCTGGGCTTGGATGTCGCTCTTCTTAACGGCTTCGACGGTGATGCCTTCGTCCTTGAGGGCGTCGGTCGCGACCGCGGCCAGATAGTTCATCATGTTCTCGTCGTTGTCGTGCCAGAAGGTGATGGTGGCGCCTCCTTCTTCCGTGGTGCATCCGGCTAGAGCCGTGGCGGCCAAGAAGGCGGCGACCGGGATGATGGCTAGTCTCTTCATGGGTTTCCTTTCCGGTTAAACGTCTTCCTCTAGTGAATGGGTCTAACCTATGTATCTGCCGCCATTATAAGGTCAGATTTTTACTTGAAAGCCCTTTCAATAACGAAAATACATGTTAAAATAACGAAAACGTTTTCGCGGAGGTAAGCCATGGCTTCAACTATCAAAGACGTCGCCAAGCTAGCGAAGGTATCAATCGCGAGCGTCTCTAAGGCCCTAAACGGGGAAAAAGGGGTCGGGGCCGAGACGAGAGAACGAATCGTGAATGCGGCCAAGATCCTCGGCTATCAGCCGAATGCTCGGGCCGTTTCTTTCTCGAGGCAAGAAGCCCATGCCATCCTTTTCATTTACCGTTCCTATCCCCACGACCCATTTGCCAACCCCTATGTTTATTCCCTTTACGAAGCCATCCTCGAGTCGCTCACCGAAAACCATTACAGGCTCGCCGCCCTCAACGCCAATAACTTG
>CASFWS010000064.1 GCA_949298295.1 uncultured Bacillota bacterium
AAGCATTGTCAGAGGCCAACCAAATATTCCCTCTCGAAATTGCATTCTCCGGGAACGCTTCAATGACCGAATCGGTGTAAAAGTAATTGTCTCCGGTCAGCGATGGCATAGGTCGAGAAAAAACAGCTATGCCAGTGTCATCTCCATCACCATGACCATAAATTTCCATGGGTATCACAAGAATCTCGCCATTGAATTCTTGAGTATCAGAGCTGGCATTTGGGTTGATATGGACTCTAGCCAGACTTAAGAGATCAGAAAAGTAGTCCAGCAAGGCGGCAGCATCGGCCTCTTGACGATCCAATAGTGTTGAAAATATATCACCAATTATCTGAAATGAGGCCTCGATCACTATCTTGATGACACCATTGATCGGCAAAACCTCAACTACTACGTTCGCAGCAGTCGAGACAAGGTTAAACTGCGTTTCGATTGAAGCTTTTTTCGATGAGACTTGGGAATAATTGTCACTTAACTCTGTTACAAGCGCTTCAAGAACGTCTGCGAACGAATTCTTGAGTTCATTAGACCAGATGAACAAAAGGGTTTGCGGTGCGTGAGGTCGATCTTCGTTTTCGCCCCATACTCGCTGGGGAATCAAATCGGTAGCTGCGTTAGGATCTAGATGAGGAGCAAGATGGGGCGTTCCTATCTGATCATAATAACCGCCGTAAAAGTCATCAAAGATGTTGAAAGGGAAATAATCTCCTTCCCAGTATGCCGCACCGCAATCAAGGAAATTCTTCGCATAAAAAATGTCCAAATCATCCCGAACAAGGTACTGTGAGCAAATCTCTAATCGATAGTCAAAGGCCGGGCGCTCAATAGGGTACGAATCATCTGGGTAACCAAGGTGTACGAGGTAGCTTCCCGCTTTAAGATAAAACGTATCCGCATAGTCTGCGGTTCCACGATAAAAGCCGACGAGTTTTTGATTGTTCCGAATTAGGACTTTGCCAGGTTCTCTATCCCAAAGGTACACATGATAAAGCTCGATGAGATACTCATCGGCCAAGGTTCCAGAATTCAGATGCAAACAAATTGTTACCTTTGAATCGGACAGCAAAGAGAATCTGAACCAATCGTTGTCTTCGCTTGACAGCGAACAATCGTCAGTTATAACGCGGTAACTTTCGTTTTCAAAAGCGCAATCAGGAGTTAAATCGAATGGAAACGGATGGAAATGAAGGTCGTTATTTTCGTAAGGATCGGTCAAATTCGGACTCGAACGCCCGGTAATTATAGTTGGTTCTGAACTGACTGAGTCAAAAGATGGACTCGAGTCCTTAGCCGAACTAGGGTCGAAAAACGGCGTTGAATTGTCAAAGTTTTCATGATCATCAAGCCCGCCGGCATTTGACGGTGTTAACCATCTAATTGAAAGACACGTGACTGCAGTAACGACTAATTCCATGAGCATACCGTAACCTCCTTTTATCGTTTGCTCGGATGTCGATGATGTTCAGTGTTGGTTGCTTTACTTTTACAAGTCGTTCCCGTAAATGTCAAGAGGCGAGGTTGTCATGTTTCTTAGCAAGGCGGCAGTTTTCCAAGAGTTGTTCGATTAAGATTCTTGAGGGCAACCATTCTGCGGGCCTAAAAACCAAATCGGGTTTTTCTCCCGTTTCCTCGAGCACCGCAGCCCAATCTAAGCGTCGTTAGAACGAAGCGAGGTTGCTCCTCCCCGCTCGATATTGACGATAAACACCGGAAGGGCGGGCAAGACGAAAGCGGTAACTCCGTCTAGGGAGGCGCCTTTTCCATAGGAAGAAAGCGCCGCCGCAAAGCCAATTCGTGTTGAACGGCCAGCTTTTTGTTAGAATGCCAGCCGTGCGAACCATCCGAAAGATCCTCGCGGCCATTAGAAAAGCCGACGAGACGTTCAACCTCTTCGAAAAAGGCGACAAGATCGCCATTGGCTTTTCCGGCGGCAAGGACTCGATGGCCCTTCTTGCCGCCCTCGAGCGATATAAGCATTTCGCCAAGAAAGACTTCGACTACGTCGCCGTCTACCTCGACCTCGGCTTCCCGTCCGGGCGCCCGCCCTATCTCGAGGAATTCGCGGCCAGCTACCGGGCGAAGCTTATCATCAAGGACGCCCGCTTCGTCTACGATGCGTTGACCGCCCATCGGAAAGACGAAAGCCACCACCTCCCTTGCTCTTTGTGCTCAAGGATGAAGAAGGCCGCCATCTGCGAGGCGGCCCACGAGCTCGGCTGCCGCAAGGTCGCCTTCGCCCACCACCTCGACGATGCCGTCGAGACCTTCGTCATGAATCTCTTCCACGGCGGGATGGCCGCGACCTTCAGCCCGAAGATGGAACTCACCCGAAGCGGCATCACCTTCATCCGCCCCCTCGTTTTCGCTCGGGAAAAGGACATTTCCCGGACGGCCAAGGAAGAAGGCTTCCCGGTAGCCGGAAAGCTCTGCCCGGCCGACGGCTTTACCGAGCGGCAGAAGGTCAAGGAATTCCTCAAGGACGTCTATGAGGACTTTCCCCAAAGCGAGCACAACCTCGCCCTCGCCCTCCTCGATTACCGGCGCCTTGCCCTCTTCTTCGAGCAAGGCGAAAGCCTTCCCCACGGCCGCCTCGAGGCCGTCTCGACCCCCCAGCGCGCCCTCCTTCTTCCCTATAAGCCGCCGCGGGGGACGGGGGACACCTACCTTGTTTATGACGATAAGGGGAAACTGGCCGGCCAGTTGACCCTCGAGATGCTCGACGCCCACCGCTACGCCATCCGGGGAATTCATCTTCCGCAGGAGCTAAGAAAGGAAGCAATCGCCCATTTCGAGGCGGTTTTGCGGCAGAAAACCTCGCCGATGACCCTCATGCTCTTCGGCCTCCGGAGAGAGGAAAAGGAAGCCCTCGGCTACAAGGAAGGCCCCCGGGGCTTCTACAAGCGCCTCATATGAAAAAGAGCCCGCGAGGGCTCATTTTTCGTCCTTCGCTCCGAGGGAAGCGAGGTCGTTTTCCTCTTTCTTCAGGGCCTCCTCGAGGCTTTCGGCCACGTCGAAGCTCTCGTCGAGGACGAAGGTGATTTCCGGGGCTTTGTAGACCCCGAGCTTCTTGCTGAGGCGGCTCCGGACGAGCCCCTTGAGGGAGCAAAGCTCGGCGAAGTTCTGGCGGGGGTACTTCGCCCCGAGGAAGGAGACGTAGACCTTGGCGAGGGAATGGTCGGAGTTGACTCTGACCTCATTGACCGAGACAAGCCCGACCCGGGGGTTTTTGATGTCCCGGAGGATGATTTCGGGAATGAGGCGGGCAATGAGGGAGGAAAGGCGGGCGGCCCCGTTGGGATTCTTCTTCACGCTTCCTCCTTGGCGACCATCTCGTAGCCCTCGACGACATCGCCTTCCTTCACGTCGTTGTAGCCGGCGATCCTGAGGCCGCATTCGTAGCCCTGGCGGACTTCCTTCACGTCGTCCTTGAAGCGCTTGAGGGACTCGAGGGTCCCTTCGTAGACGATGGCGCCGTCGCGGAGGAGGCGGACCTTCTCCCCGGCCTTGATTTCGCCGGAGGTGACGTAAGAGCCGGCGACGGTCCCGACGTGGGTAATCTTGTAGATGTGCCGGACCTCGGCCTGGCCGGTCACCTTCTCCACCACCTCGGCCTTGTACTTGCCCTTGATGGCCGCCTTCATCTCGTCGAGGAGTTCGTAGATGATCCGGTGAAGGCGGATTTCGACGCCCTGTTCCTCGGCTAGAGCCTTGATCCGGGCGTCGGGGCGGACGTTGAAGCCGTAGATGAGGGCGTGGGAGGCGCTGGCGAGGAGGACGTCGTTGTCGCTGATGGCGCCGGCCGCGGCGCTGATGACCTTGACCCGGACCTTGTCCTCGCTCAGCTTCTCGAGAGAGGCCTTGAGGGCTTCGGCCGAGCCGTCGGTGTCGGCCTTGACGATGACGTTGATATCCTCGACCTGGCCGGCCGTCACGAGGTTATTGAGGTCGCTAAGAGACATGGCCGAGGTCTTCGAGCGGGTCCTCTCGAGTTTCTCGAGGGCTCTCCGCTCGGCGATTTCCTTGGCTTGGCGCTCGGTCGGGAAGGCCATGAAGCGGTCGCCGGCCGCCGGCACCGAGCTAAGGCCGGTGACGGCCACCGGGGTCGAGGGACCGGCGCTTTTAAGCACCTGCCCGTTTTCGTTGCTCATCCGCCGGATCTTCCCGTAGATGTCCCCGACGACGACGAAATCGGCAGCGTTCAGGGTGCCGTTTTGGACGAGGAGGGTCGCCTTCGGGCCTTCTCCCCGGTCGAGATTGGCCTCGAGGACGGTCCCGATGGCATAGCGGTTCGGGTTGGCCTTGAGTTCCATCATCTCGGCCTTGAGAAGGATGGCATCGAGAAGGTCGTCGAGGCCTTGCTTCGTCTTGGCGCTCACCTCGACCATGATGACGTCGCCCCCGTAATCCTCGGCGATGACGTCGTGGGCCATGAGCTCTTCCTTGACCTTGCGGGGGTTGACGCCCGGCTTGTCCATCTTGTTGATGGCGACGATGATCTGGCTATTGGCGGCCTTCGCGTGGTCGATGGCCTCGATTGTCTGGGGCATGACGCCGTCGTCGGCCGCGACGACGAGGACGACGATGTCGGTTACGCTGGCCCCGCGGGCCCGCATGGCGGTGAAGGCCGCGTGCCCGGGAGTGTCGATGATGGTGATCTTCTTGCCGTTATGCTCCTTTTGATAGGCGCCGATGGCCTGGGAGATGCCGCCGGCTTCCTTATCGGCAACGTTGGAATGGCGGATGGCGTCGATGATCGAGGTCTTGCCGTGGTCGACGTGGCCCATGACGGTCACGACCGGCGAGCGCTCGACGAGGGAGGAGGGGTCGTCCTCGATCTCGATTTCCTCGAAGTGGGCCTCGTCCACCACTTTTTCCTTCTTGAAGTCGTAGCCGAACTCGAGGCAGACGGTCCCGATCATCTCGTCGTCGAGGACGTGGTTGATGGTAACGGCCTTCCCTTGGAGGAAGAGGAACTTGATGATGTTTGGAACCGGGACGTTGATGGCCTCGCTCAGCTCGCTCACCGAAAGGGGCTTCGAGTAGAGGAAAACGCCGCCGTTGACCTTGGCAAAGGTTTTCTTCTTGTCGCTTGGGACGTGCTCGACGTTGTTGATCCTAGCCTTCTGGGCTTGGTTCTTCTTCGAGAAATGGCGGTTGTTGTTTTTCTTCATGCATTCTCCTTCCCAAGGCCTTTGAGGGCCTTTTTGTCGGTAAGTAGGGCAAGGGACACTTCCTCGCGCCCGAGGGCGCGCCCAAGCTCCGCCTTGCCGTAAGGGGCTTCGTAAACGGGGATCGACCGGCTGGCGGCCTTACTTAAGAGGCGCCGGGATTCGCGGCTATCGGCATCCTTCGCCTTCACGAGGAGGACCCCGCGGCGAAGAGAGGTTTCGATCCGGCTTCCGATCGTCAATTTCCCAGCCCGGAAGAGGATTCCGAGGAAGCCGAGCTCACGCCCTGAGTCCATCTTTCTCCTCCTCGCTCAGTTCCCGGCGGAGGATCCGCCGGAAGGCCTTCTCGGCCTTGACGGGGTCGCTCCCCTTCGAAAGGTAATAGCCGCGGCCGGGCCGCTTCTGCTCGGGGTCGGGAGTAAGCTTTCCCTCTTCGACCACGAAGCGGCGAAGCTCGGCCTTCGGATAGCGCTTCCCGTCGGAAACGTCCTTTCGAAAGGGTGTCTTTTCCATTCGTTACTTCCCGTCGTCGTCGTAATAGCTGTCGTATTGGTCGTAGTCGCTTTCGTCGATGTCCTCGTCGAGGGATTCCTCGCTTTCCTCGGCCTCGATCTCGGCGAGTTCCTCGTCGCTATAGATGGGGAGGACGCTCTGGGGCATCTCGCTCGGCTTGACGCGCTCGACTTCCTCTTCGGAAATGCGGCGCGGCCGGCGCTTTTTCTCGCCGCCGCGGCGGGTCGGCTCGTCTTTCTTCTCGGCGAGTTCCTTCTCGAGGTCCTCGAGGGTGGTCGTCGTCTTGACTTCGGTGTGGACGACCGGCTTGGCCGGTTTCTCGATGGCCGGGGCAGCCGGGATTTCCTCGGCCTTCGGGGCCGGCTCGGCGGCCTTTTCGGGGGCCGGGGCGGCCTTCTCCGCGGGCTTCTCGGCAATCTCTTCGGCCTTCGGAGCCTCTTCCGCGGGGACGGCGGCCTTCTCTTCCTCGGCCTTGAGGCCGGCCTTCTCGGCGGCAGCCTTAAGCGAGGAGGCGAGGTATTCGGCCTTGTCCTTCTCCTTCTTGGCCTTGGTGGCCTCTTCCTTGATTTGCTCGATCGGGGTGTAGGCGAGCCCGTCTTCGGTAG
>CASFWS010000065.1 GCA_949298295.1 uncultured Bacillota bacterium
CTTTACGACAAACCCTTGGCCAAGGAAATCGCGACGGTTTGTTCCCTTTCGAGCTTTCCGGCCGGAATGGACGGGGAACAGGAGGGCAGCCTCGACCACGGGACGATGGTTCCCCTTTTCTTCCTCAACCGGAGTTACTCCTCCTTTCGGGCCGTCCGCATCGGGGTGAGCGGCCTTTCTCTCTATGACCATTACCGGCTTGGCCAGCTCATTGCCCGAGCGGTCGCAAGCCTCGGTCGCAAAGCCGTCATCATTGCCTCGGGGGACCTTTCCCATGCCCACGAGGAAGAAGGGCATGCCGAGGCCGCCGAGCGCTACGAGAGGACGTTTCTCAATTGCCTCGGACGGGGGAATTTCGGGGCCCTTCTCAATTTTTCCCGCCGGGAGCTCCATCTTTCCGGGGAGTGCTGCCAAAGGCCGGCTACCGTCCTAGCCGGGGCCTTCGACCGCGAAAACGTCGAAGCCAAGATCCTTTCCCGGGAAATCATGGGGGAGGTGGGCCTTGCCGTCGGCTCCTTCCTTCCGAGGGGAAGCAATCCCTCCCGGGCTTATCTTGATCTTTACCTGGCCAAGGAGAAGATGCGGATTTCGACCAAGCGGAGCCAATGCGATTCGGTGGCCCGCCTTGCCTACGCCGCCCTCGATTATTACGTCAATGAGCGGGGCCGCCTCCCGATTCCTTCTTGGGTTCCGTCTGCCTTAAGGAACCAAAGGGCCGGCGTTTTCGTTTCCTTTTACAAGTTCGGGGCCCCGCGGGGTTGCCTCGGCACGTGCTTTGCAAGGGAAGGGAACTTGGCCAACGAAATCGTTTCCAATGCCATTGCCTCGGCTTCGAGCGATCCCCGTTACGGGGAGGTCCGGCCTGACGAGCTTCCCTACATCGAAGTCAAGGTCGACGTCCTTTCCCGTCCCGAGCGGGTCAACGACCCGGCCCTCCTAAACCCCGAACGCTTCGGGCTCATCGTCGAGCACGGCGAGAAGCGCGGCGTTCTCCTTCCGCGCCTCGATGGGATTTCCAGCGCCGACGAGCAACTATCCGTCGCCCTCCGGAAGGGCCGTTTCGAGAAGGGCGAAAACTATTCGCTTTTCCGCTTCCTTACCGCTTCGCACCGATAGAGAAATAGGGGCGGAGTTCCCCTTCGAGCGCCTTGCCGAGGCGCGGCTTGCCCCTTTCCGAAAAGGCCGGGAAATAGGAATACCCGTCGTCCATCAGATGATCGAGAAGGAAGAGGGGCGGGGTAACGATGACATAGCGGCCGCCCATCGTTCGCACTTTTTCCTCGAGAAAGCGAATTACGAGAGATCCAAGGCCTTTTTGCCGTAGATTTTCGAGGACGTAGATATAGATAATCTCGTAGTTTTCCGGGTCGATTTTCTTGACGAGGCCGCCGGCGAAAGGAAGGCCGTCCCTTTTTAGGAGAAGGGCCACGGCCACCTCGTCGGGGCCAATCGGCGGGCAAGAGGGGAAGAAGGCGAGGGCTTCCTTGCCGCTCCAGGGGAGAAAAACGGGCTTAACCATAAGGAGACAATTTCCTTGTTCGTAGTATAATCGCAGGGCAATGAATTGGAGCATCCTGAAGCAGAAGCTTCGTTATCACTACAAGAAATACCTCGCCATCCTTTTCGCTTCCCTTGCCTGGGCTTCCCTTGTCGGGTCGATGGTCATGGAAATCGTCTGGGCCTATGGTAGCGGAGGGACGATGGTTGACTTCAACTGGATTTGGAATCTCATTTTCTCGGCCCTCGTCTATGGGACGATTCTTGTCGGAAACATCCAGGGAACCTCGACGGCCTTTTATGGGATTCTTCTCTTCGTCTTCTCGACGGTCATCAATGCCGGAATCAACCTCTTTCTCGGGGGAATGAACATCTTCGTTTCCCTTTTTGCCGGGAATCCGCTCACGGCCGCCGTCGGGTCATTGACCATCCTTTTCACGGTCGCCACCCTCGTGACGGGCATTTTCGTCTATATACGCTGCCGGGGGTTTCTCGCCAATACCTACCCATCCTATTCCGGCCTCCGGAATTGGACGATTGCCTTCTGCCTTCTGAGCATACTTTCCTCGCTTTTCTTGCCGGTCCTCATGGGCCTTATTACCGGGTGGGATTGGACGATCATCACCTCCTCCTTTGCCGAACTCGGTGACGTTTTCATCGCCGTGGCCATCTTCTTCACCGTCAGCCGCCTGAAGTCCGAATATTGACTTTATAGGTTCTTGTTTCTTCTCTATAATCTTTCCCGCGAAGGGGAGTAACGCCTCGCTTTTGCCCGTCAGGACGCCGCCAGGCCGGGCAAGAGGGGATTACCCGCGTGAGACCTTCCAAGTTGGAGGCTTTCTATGTTGGAAAACAAAAGCGTCGACGAAGTGTTGACTTCGCTTTCGACGTCGGTCGAGAACGGCCTAAGCGAAGAGGAAGTCAAGGCTCGCCAAGCCAAGTACGGGCCCAATGCCTTGGCCGAAAAGAAGAAAAAAGGCTGGCTCATGACTTTCCTTGGCGAATTCAAGGACCCGATGGTCATCGTCCTATTCGCTGCCGCCCTTATCTCCCTTCTCCTCGCCATCTTCTCCCCGGCCGAGGAAGGAGCTAGCGGCTTCGCGCTTTTCGAGCCCTACTTTGAGGTCATCATCATCTTCGCCGTCGTCATCTTGAACGCTGTCATCGGGACCGTTCAGGAAATGAAGGCCGAGAAAGCCCTCGAGGCCCTCAAGGAAATGTCTTCGCCGACGGCGACCGTCCGCCGGGGCGGGAGAATCCTCGACGTCAAGGCGACCGAGCTCGTCCCAGGCGACATCGTCGTCCTCGAGGAAGGTAGGACCGTCCCGGCCGATCTCCGCCTCATCAAGTCCTTTTCGATGAAAGCCGACGAGAGTTCGCTCACCGGGGAATCGGTTCCTTCCGAGAAGGATGCCGAAATCACCTTCAGCGAGGAAGTCGGGGTCGGCGACCGCGTCAACGAAGTCTTCATGTCGACTCCGGTCGTCTATGGCCGCGGGGAAGGCGTCGTCATCGCCACCGGCATGAACACCGAAATCGGCCGCATCGCCGAGATGCTCGATAGCGGCGAGGAAGAGATGACCCCGCTTCAAAAGAAGCTGGCCGGCCTTTCGAAGTTCCTTGGCTATCTGACGCTTGGCATCGTCATCGTGATGCTCGCCGTCAAGCTTATCTATAGCGGCGTTCGCGGGGTCATCGCCACCGAATGGGGCGGCGACCTCCTCGATAGCGTCTCCCTTGCCGTCGCGGCCATTCCGGAAGGCCTTCCGGCCGTCGTCACCATCGTCTTGGCCCTCGGCATGCAGAAGATGGCCAAGGTCAACACCATCGTCCGGCGCCTCGCTTCGGTCGAAACCCTTGGAGCTGTCAGTTACATCTGCTCTGACAAGACCGGTACTCTCACCGAAAACAAGATGACCGTCGTCGGAGCCTATCTCCCTGGGAAGATGTATTCCCGCGACGAGCTCAACGACGAGCGCCTTTCGCTTCTAGCCACGGGCATGTGCCTTTGCTCCAACGCCTCGATCGAAAACGGCGTCTATGGCGATCCGACCGAGGTCGCCCTCGTGGCTTATGCCGACCGCCTCGGGATGAGCAAGCGCTCGCTCGAAGAGGCTACGCCCCGTATCAACGAATACCCTTTCGATTCCGTCCGGAAGATGATGTCGACCCTCCACGATGCCAAAGACGGGAGGGAAATCGTCTACACCAAGGGCGCGATGGACCAGATCCTGAAGCACGCGGTCGCCATCCGCGAGAGCGATGGCACCGTCCGTCCGCTTAGCGAAAAGGACGTCGAGGCGGTCAAGGCGGCTAGCAACGAAATGGCTGCCGGCGCCCTCCGGGTCCTCGCCCTAGCTTACCGTGAGGAAAAGCTCGGCACGACCAAGAAGGAAATCGCCGAGGAGAATCTTGTCTTCGTCGGCCTCGTCGGGATGGTGGATCCGCCCCGGGCGGCCGCCAAGCCGGCCGTCGCGACCCTCAAGGGGGCCGGCATCACGACCGTGATGATTACCGGAGACCACGTCGATACGGCTTTTGCCATCGCGAAGGAACTCGGCATCTGCTCCGAGCGGAGCGAGTGCATGTCGGGCGACGAAATCGACGCCTGCACGCCGGAAGAACTCCAGAAACGGACCGAAAAGGTCCGGGTCTTTGCCCGCGTCTCGCCGGAGAACAAGGTCCAGATCGTCAAGGCCATCAAGGCCAATGGCCATATCGCGGCCATGACCGGGGACGGCGTCAACGACGCTCCCTCCCTTAAAGCAGCCGACATCGGCATCGCGATGGGTATCACCGGGACCGACGTCGCCAAGGGAGCCGCCGACATGGTCCTCGCCGACGACAACTTTGCCTCGATTGAAAAGGCCGTCGAGGAAGGCCGGGGCATTTACGCCAACATCAAGAAAACGATTCTCTTCCTCCTCTCGAGCAACATCGGCGAGGTGGTGGCCATGTTCATCGCCGCCGTCGTCGGGCTAGACACCCCGCTTATTGCCATCCACCTCCTTTGGGTCAACCTCGTTACCGACTCCCTCCCGGCCATTGCCCTCGGCTCCGACAAGAAGCCCGACGACATCATGCGCGATGCCCCGCGGGATCCGAAGGAGTCGCTATTTGCCCACGGGGGCTGGGCCATCATGTTCGGCTACGGCATTGTCATCGGCCTCATCACCTTGATGGCCTTCCTGATCACTCCTCTCAGCGAAGGCATTGCCCTCGACGTCACCTCTCTCAACAACTACTTTTCAACCTATCCGGAGCAACTCGAGGAATCGCAGGCGATGGCCTTCACCGTCCTTGCCTTCTCCGAACTCTTCCACATGCTCGGGATGACCAACGTCAAAAAGTCCTTTGTCTTCGTCTTCGCCGATCCGAACAAGATGCTTTGGCTCTCCTTCTTCATCGGCTTGGCTCTCCAGTTCCTCGTCGTTGAGACTCCGGGGCTCAATACCTTCTTCTCCGTCTATCCGCTTCATGATCACCCGATCGACTACCTCTGGGTGTTCCTTCTGGCCATCGTGCCGCTTGTTCTCCACGAGATCGTCGCCTTGGCCATTTGGGTCAAGAAAGTTGTCGGGCGAAGGAAGAAAGAAGCCTAGAGCTTTCGCGCCCCTCCTTTTCGCTCTTGAAGGGGAGGGGCGCTTTTACTATATTTATGGGGCTGCCGTCTTAGCTCAATCGGCAGAGCAATCGCTTCGTAAGCGATAGGTTGATGGTTCGATTCCGTTAGACGGCACCATCGAGGAAAAGGCCCCGATTTCGGTCGGGGTTTTCTTTTGCCCAGCCTTAGGTTCTCCTTTGGCTCGGGGGAAGCTGTGGCCGCCATAAAGAAAGGGAGAAAGTACGTTTTCTCTATTGCCTCCCCCCGGGGATTTGCCTATAATTGCCCTCGCGGTTGGGTGTTTAGCTCAGCTGGGAGAGCATCTGTTTGACGTACAGAAGGTCAGGAGTTCGATCCTCTTAGCACCCACCAACCTTGGGCTAGGCGACCCCGATGGGGTCGTTTTTTCATACGAAGTTCCCGCTTTCGGCCCGGCGTTCCCCCTCGAAGTAGCGCGATACTCTGGCCGCTAGGCGATGGATGGCCAGGTCGCTCGTCGACTTGACCGCCAAAGCGAGGCGGATTTTCGTGTTTTCCTCGGAAAAAGGAATGATCTTGTGGGTTCCGTCGGCCTCGACCTGGCGTTTCATGTGGCTGGAGGCGAAGTAGGGGACGGAGGCGTTTTTCATGAGGACGTAATAGGAACGCTCGCTGTCTTGGACCATGAAATGGACGCCCGGCATCTTCGCCTTCACGAAATTCGTCCAGTAGTTGTCCCGGTCGATGAAGAGGACGTCGGTACCTTCGAGGTCGCGGAAACGGACTTCGTCCTTCGCGGCCAGATGGTGGTCCTTGGGAACGGCGAGGTATATCTGCTCGCTGAAAAGAGGGTAGAGTTCCAAGCCGACGTGCCGCCGGTCCTGGATGATGGCGATATCGCACCTTCGTTCGTTCAGGGCCTTGATGGCTTCCTCCTCGACCGTGACGTCTTTGTTCACGTGCGGCTGCTTTAGGCGGCCTTGGAGGACCGAGGCGACCTTGTAGAGGGGTACCGCGGCGATGCCGAGGACGGAAATGGATGTCTGCAAGCGTTTTAAGCCGTCGATCTCGGCCTGGAGTTCCGAGGCTCCGTCTATTACCTTCTTGGCCAAGGAGACGATCT
>CASFWS010000066.1 GCA_949298295.1 uncultured Bacillota bacterium
TGCTTAGTTCGCTCGTGGTCCATCCGGCATCGGTCAAGGTAATCGCGTAATCCTCGCTGGGATCGGTGGCCGTATAGCCGTCAACCTCGATGTAGGGGTAGTCCGAACTCGGCTCATAAATGAGGTACTCGTCGGCTTCAAAGGCCGGGACCTCGACGCCGGTGATCCCGTAATAATACTCGAGGTAGTCAGCGATATCGGCCGACGGGAATTCGGTAATGGGCGGTTCTGTGTAGTAGAGATAAGCAATCATGCCACCGATCCCCTCCGAAGCGAAATTCTCAGTTTCGTCGAGGAAATAAATATCGATTTGGATGGCTGCCCCGTCGTCGAATTCGATGTCGAGAACGACTTCCCCGTCCATGATTTCGTAACCCATCGACCCATAGAGGTCGGTGTTGTCGACATAACCGGCATCGATGAGGACACTAGCCCAGTCGGTCACCAGCGAATAGTCGATATTGTCGGCGACGATGGCAAAGTTGCCGTTCGTGTCCTGCCCAAGATAAGGATCGGCTGCGGCCAAGTCGGCGGTCACCGGCGGGACGTGGTCGCCGGTAAGATAAGCGAGGTTCGCCTCCATTTCGGCGTCCCAGGCGCCAAGTTCGATTCCGTCTTCGCTCGTCGTCGAATCGGAAGGAGAGCTCGTGCTATCGCCGCTCTCGATGGGCGTGGAAGTCGAAGAGGATCCCGGAATGGAGCCCTCCGACAGAGACGATGAATCGGTCCCGCTGATTTCCGAAGAAGATTCGGCAGGGGTAGACGTTGAGGAGTCGGCGGTCACCCCGCCGCAAGAGGCGAGGCCGAGGAGAGCGCCGAGGGAAAGAAGAACCAACGCTTTCTTTTCCATGGTTTTTATGAGTTCCTTTCTTGTCCGTCTAGCACGAACATAGGGCAAATATGCGGTGAGCGCGGCAAATGTCAATTGAAATATGACACATTGATAACATTTCTTTTTCGAAGCCTGCCTCCCGGCCCTGGGCTCGTATTTCTGAAGTTGAGCTTTCTGAACAATGTAACGGCATTCCGCTTAGTGCCGCCCCCGTTCGAGGGCAAGTTCCCTGACCGCTGGGGCCAGCCAATCCGCAGATCGCCGGAATCAGAAGGCTCCAAAAAAGCAACTAAGAATGGGGCAAAGGGGTTATTTCTTCTAATAAGAAGAAGCCGGTGCTATCATTTTTAACGCCAGGGCGCGCAAAGCGCCTAGTTACTTAGGAGGAAAACATGGCAGAAAAGAAGTACGTCTTCTCCTTCAAGGAATCCACCGAACTTCATCTCGGCAAGGACATCCTTGGCGGCAAAGGCTATGGCCTCGCCGAAATGACGGCGGCCGGCGTCAACATCCCGGCTGGCTTTACCATTTCGACCGAAGCCTGCACTCTCTACTACGAAAGCGGGAAAACGATCCCCGACTTCGTGTGGAACGACATCGTGAACCACATCCACGAAGTCGAAAAGGTGGACAACAAGTCCTTCGGGGGCGGAACCGGCGTTCCTCTCCTCGTATCTGTTCGTTCGGGCGCCCGCATCTCGATGCCGGGCATGATGGACACCATCCTCAACCTCGGTCTCAACGACACCACGGTCGAGGAACTCGCGAAGGCCAGCAGCAACGAGCGTTTCGCTTATGACTGCTACCGCCGCTTCATCCTCATGTTCACGAACATCGCCAAGGGCCATCCGCGGACCGACATGGACCGGATGCTCGACGAAATCAAGGAAGCGAACGGCTATAAGCTCGACACCGAAGTCACGACCGAGCAACTCAAGAAGCTCGTTCTCGAGTACAAGGCCTACTATAAGAAGACCTTCGGCGAAGACTTCCCGGCCGATCCCTACGTTCAGCTCCGCGAGGCGGTCGCGGCCGTCTTCCGCAGCTGGGACAACGAACGCGCCAACGTCTACCGTCAGATGAACGGCATCCCCTACGAATGGGGCACCGCCGTCAACGTCCAGACGATGGTCTTCGGCAACATGGGCGAAGATTCCGGCACCGGCGTTGCCTTCTCCCGCAACCCGTCCACCGGCGAAAAGAACATCTACGCCGAATTCCTCCCGAATGCTCAGGGCGAAGACGTCGTCGCCGGCATCCGGACCCCGCTCCACATCGATGAGCTCGCGAAGCGGATGCCCGAAGTCTACAAGGAGTTCATGGCCACCATCGGGCGCATGGAGCACTACTTCCGCGACATGCAGGACATGGAGTACACCATCGAGCGCGGCAAGCTTTACTTCCTCCAGACCCGGAACGGCAAGCGGACCGCCCGCGCGGCTGTCAAGATTGCCTGCGACCTCGTTGACGAAGGCCTCATCGATGAAGAAGAGGCAACCCTCCGCGTCGAGCCGAAGGCCCTCAACGACCTTCTCCACCCGACCTTCGATCCGGCCGATCTCAAGAAGCACACCCCGGTCGTGACCGGTCTCCCGGCCTCCCCGGGTGCCGGTACCGGCGCTCTCGTCTTCACGGCCGAGGAAGCCAAGGCTCGCCATGACGCCGGGACCAAGGTCGTCCTTGCCCGCGCCGAGACCTCTCCGGAAGACATCATCGGCATGGTCAATGCCGAAGCCATCATCACGGCTCGCGGCGGCATGACCTCGCACGCCGCCGTCGTTGCCCGTTCGATGGGCAAGTGCTGCGTTGCCGGCTGCACCGATGCCATCATCAACGAAGAAGCCAAGACCATGACCATCAAGGGCCATGTCTACCATGACGGCGACATCGTCTCCGTCGACGGTTCCACCGGCCACGTCTACGAAGGCTCCATCGCCATGATGGATGCTTCCCTCTCTGGCGACTTCGGCCGCCTGATGGGCTGGGCCGACAAGTACCGGAGGCTCAAGATCCGCGCCAACTGCAACACCCCGCTCGATGCCCAGAATGCCCGCAAGTTCGGCGCCGAAGGCATCGGCCTCTGCCGGACGGAGCGCATGTTCTTCGCCGATGACCGGATCCTCAACATGAGGTCCATGATCCTTAGCGACACCGCCGAGCAGCGCGAAGCCGCCCTCGAGCGCCTCCGCCCCTATCAGGTCAGCGACTTCTACGCCATGTACATGGCCAACCCGGACAGCCACGTCTGCATCCGTCTCCTCGATCCGCCTCTCCACGAGTTCCTCCCGGAAATCCACGAAGAAGAGAAGATCGAAGGCATTGCCAAGGCCCTGAACGTCTCGGTCCAGAAGGTCAAGGAGCGCATCGAGCAACTCCATCAGGCCAACCCGATGATGGGCTTCCGTGGCTGCCGCCTCTGCGTTGCCTACCCGGAAATCTACCGGATGCAGGCCACCGCCATCATCCAAGCGGCCCTCAAGGCCAGCAAGGAACTCGGCCACGACATCGAGCCGGAAATCATGATTCCGCTCGCTGGCGAGGTCAAGGAATTCAAGTGGGCCAAGGCCGTCGTCACCGAAGCCGTCGAGGCCGAGATGAAGAAGGAAGGCCACACCCTCTCCTACAAGATCGCGGAATTCTTCTCCTTCGGGACCAACGACCTCACGCAGCTCACCATGGGCTTCTCCCGTGACGACTCCGGTCAGTTCCTCCCCTTCTACTACGATCGCAAGATCTATGAGTTCGATCCCTTCCAGACCGTCGACAAGGAAGGCGTCGGCGAACTCGTCAAGATTGCCTTCGACCGCGGCCGGGCCGCGCGTCCGGAACTCGTCGTCGGCGTTTGCGGCGAGACCGGCGGCGATCCGGCTTCCATCGCCTTCTATGATGGAGTCGGCCTCGACTACGTCTCCTGCTCTCCGTTCCGGGTGCCGCTTGCCCGCCTTGCCGCGGCCCAGGCGAACATCCTCCATAAGCGGGCGACCGCCAAGAAGTAATCGCTTCTAGCCATCTGGAGGCTCTCCCTTTGGGAGGGCCTCTTTTTGTTATTTCAATGGCTTTTTGCGGAGCTTATTAACATAATGAGGCAGGGAAGAGATTATGACAGAACGCGAAAAAATGCTGGCCGGACACATTTACGATCCGACCGATCCTGAGCTGGGCCGCCTCTCGAAAGAGGCCAAGCACAAGGCCTACCTTGTAAACCAAACGGACCCGATCGACGAACAAGCTTACGCGAATAGGCTCCGCGACCTTTTCCCGGGACTGGGCGAAAATTCCTATGTCGCCCCCGGGGTTCAAGTCGACTACGGAATCCATTTCTACACCGGAAAGAACTTCTATGCCAACCACGGCTTCGTCGTCCTCGACGTCTGCCCCGTCACTTGCGGGGACAACGTAATGTGCGGGGTCGGGGTCCATCTCGTCGCGCCCCTTCACCCCCTCCTTTCCTCGGAGCGGAATCCGCGCCTGCAAAAGGACGGAACCGTCCATGACCTCGAATACGGAAAGCCGATCGTCATCGGCAATGGGGTTTGGCTTGCCTCCGACGTAACGGTCTGCGGGGGCGTAACGATCGGCGACAATGCCGTTATCGCGGCCGGAGCCGTCGTGGTAAGCGACATTCCTTCGGGCGTTTTAGCCGGCGGAGTCCCCTGCCGGGTCATCAGGCCGTTGACGGAAAAAGACCGCCTTGGGGTTTACGAGGATTAATCGAATTCGCGAAGGAGAAGCGTTCTTTCGCTTTCGTAGTCGAAAGGGCTGATTTCCTTGTTCCGATAAGCAACCTCGAGAACAGCCATGGCCTGGCTTTTGGCCCCGCTTTTGCGGAGGCGCTCGACCTCGTCGAGCACCTTTTCGCGGGCGCTCGGGCCGGAGGCCGGTCCTTTTTTCTTGTGGGAGAAAGAGAAAATGCTCATCTTAGCAGCTCCTCGTAATAATCGTATTGCTTCTCGTCGGGCAAAACAAAGACGACGATCGGGGCTTTTTCGTGCCGCGAATGGTAAATCTCCACCGCATCAGAGGCAATGCGGGCGGCTTCGCGGTAGGGATAGCGGTTCCCGCCGGTTGCCAAGGAGGAAAAGGCGACGCTTCTCAAATGATGCATCTCCGCGGCCGAAAGAGCGTTCCAATAGGCTTGCCGGAGGGCTTTCTCGTCGCGCTCGGTGACCCGCACTTCAACCTTGGGGACTGTAACGGCGATCAGCTTGGAAGACGGGATATTCCTTGAAGGGAGGACGCAGGCTGTTCCAAGAGGCTTTTCTTGGCTCTTGCCGGCATCTTTCAAGGCCCGTAGGCTCTCTTTGAAGGAAGGGCCGACGGCCGCCTGGATCTGAGCCTCAAGCGAGGTGTCCCCCGGAACGAGGCTCCCTTCGAGGCTTGGATTCACGGAAAAGACGATCGCATCGGACGCGACGCGGCGGATGTCGCCTTTCCAATAGGCCGTTTTGGGAAGCGAAGAAAGGGGAAGGGTTAAGGGATCGAAGGACCCTCGCTCGGCCGCTTCCTCTGAGAGAAGGGCGTCGATATCGCGCTTGACGGCCAAGGGAAGTCCCTCCCCTTCATAAAAGGAAAGGAGGCTCTGAAGAGCCTTCCTTAAGCCTTGATATGTCGATAAATCCCGCGGAAGAAACCGCTCGAAGGAGGCATAGCGCCCCCGAAGGAAAGCGACGATTTCCGCCAAGCGGGAAAGTGGAAGCGGCATTATTTCATCTCGATGAGATTGTATTCGCGGCTTCCAAGCCCGATTTTCTCCCCTTGGATCAACGCGGCTTCCCAGTCGACGTGGGGATTGTTGTCATGGAAGACTTGGCCCGTCTTCTCGCTTTTGGCCAGATTGTCGCCAAGTTGCGAATTGCGGAAAGCCGTTTGCTTGTTGCAAAGGTCGACGCAGGCCTGATCGAGGGCCACGGGATCGCTCGAACAAAGCATGCCGACGTCGGGGATGATCGGGGCATCGTTTTCGCCATGGCAATCACAATTCGGGGAAACGTCGGTGATAAGAGCGATGTGAAAGCAATGACGGCCATCGACGACCGCTTTCGTATATTCGGCGATTTTGTAACCCAGAAGAGTGTTCGAATTGTACTCAATCGGGGAGATGGCATCGAAAGAACAGGCGCCGATGCAGCGGCCGCAGCCCTTGCACTTCTCGAGGTCGACCACGGCTTTGTTATCGACATAGCTGATGGCATCGGATCCGCACTCCTTGGCGCAGCGGCGGCATCCGCGGCACTTCGCGGAATCGATCCTCGGCTTTCCGTTACTATGCTGATCCATCTTGCCAGCCCGCGATCCGCATCCCATGCCGATGTTTTTCATGGCTCCGCCGAAACCGGCTTCCTCATGCCCTTTGAAATGGGTAAGGGATATGAATGCATCGGCATCCATGACGGCGCGGCCGATATGAGCGTACTTGATGTATTCACCTCCGCGAACCGGAACATCGACTTCGTCGGTTCCTTTGAGCCCATCGCCGATAATGACATGACAGCCGGTCGTCATCTCGTTAAAACCGTTCATCTGAGCGCAGGTAAGATGGTCGAGGGCGTTTTTCCGGAAGCCCGGATAGAGGGTGTTGCAATCAGTCAAAAACGGCTTGCCCCCGGCCTCTATCACGAGATCAGCAACGGCCTTGGCGTAGTTCGGACGGAGGAAAGAAAGGTTGCCGTACTCGCCGAAGTGCATCTTGATTGCGACAAATTTGCCTTCGAAATCGATGTCTTTGAACCCGCCTTTGATGAGAAGCCTTTGCAGCTTGTGAGTCAGGGATTCTCCAACGCGGACACGGAAGTCGGTGTAATAAACATTGCTGGCCATGTGGTGAGCTTACTCCTTCTTAAAGTTTGTCGATAGCGTGCTTGAACGAGGTCGTCCCCTTAATTGTAGCCGTCTCCGGACTTTCCCGCTCCATCCTTTTAGGATGCTTTGGCTTTTTCTCCTCTTTGGTATCGGCTGGATAGCCAGTAGTGATTGGTTCGGTTTGATGAACCGGGGTTTTCGGCGTTTCGAAAGGTGTCTCATTTCGAGCGGTTAAGGAAAAAGGAATTCCCCCAGTACGGGCAATGGCCTTCAAATACAAAGTGATGGCCGCCGTCATCGAGAGCCCTAATTCATCGAGGACATTTTCCGCGTTCTCTTTTACTTGTTTATCTACTCTAAGATTAAGCGTATCTTTGCCCATGCCATCCTTCCTTTTCTACAATTTTCCTGTAACGCTTTTTGCGTTACGTTGAAACGCCACTTACGTTACTTCGTAATTATACAAAAAATCACTGAGCCCAACAAAAACCCGGCCGCGATCTTCCTCTAACCAGCTTTATTTATAGCGACTTGAACCTTACCGCATTTCGCGAATCGATTTCCCCGACGACTTTTCCTTTCAGATGGACATCGCCCCCATCATCGATATAGCCAATCTGGGTCGAGCCAATCCAAAACCTTCCTGTTTCGTCGATTTTGCAGAATTCCTTTTTTCCCAAATACAGAATGCCAATCCCTTCATCGGTTCTTCCAACATATCCGATTAACTCGCTATTCAGGAAAACATCCCGGCCATAGACGCACGTCCAATCCATTCAAAGACCCTCCTTTAGTGGCTTTCTCACCAGCAATCATAATCTATGACCGGGGGAACGCGGCCCGGCTTTCCTTGCTTTTATAAGAAAAACAGGCTTGGGAACGAAGTTTCCAGCCTGTTCGAACAATAACTCATTTCGACTCTGTTTTTGCCTTCAGAGCCTTCTCCCGCAGCTTTGCGGCATATCCTGGCTTGTTGACTTGCCTTCCTCTGGCAATCGCCATTGCCCCTTTCTCGACATTGGAGGTGATGGTCGAGCCTGCCGCGACGAAAGCTTCGTCATCAACGCTAACGGGGGAAATTAGAGTCGAGCCGCTTCCAATGAAGGCGCGGCTTCCGATTTCGCTATGGAATTTGTTTACTCCATCATAGTTCGCGACGATTGTCCCGCAGCCGATGTTCGTTCCCTCTCCGACGGTCGCATCCCCCAAGTAGGAGAGGTGCATCGCCTTGCTGCCGCTTCCGAAATCGACATTCTTGAGTTCCATGAAGTTTCCAATGTGGGCTCCGTCTCGGATGACGGCATTCCCTCGAATCCGGGCATAAGGCCCAACCTGTACCTTTTGCCCAAGGGTTGAGTCGACGACATGCGAACTAAGAACGAAGCCCTCGTCACCCATCGTAACGTTCTCGAGATAGGAATTCGGGCCGATGACATTCTCGGAACCGATGGCTGTCCTGCCTAGGATCGTGGTGTTGGGCTTGATAATGGTATCGGGACCAACCTGAACGTAAGGGCCGATGTAGGCAGTGTCGGGGTCTTCGATGGTAACGCCCGAAAGCATGAGGCGCTCATTGATTCTCTTTTGCATGGCCTTGGCCGCAGCAGCTAGTTGTACGCGGTCATTGATACCGGACATTTCCACCGGGTCCTCGGCAACATACCCGTCTACTTTGAGCCCCTTTGAAGCAAAGATCCCAATGACGTCGGTCAGATAGTATTCCCCGGCCGCGTTGTCGGTCTTCAGTAGCTTCAGCGAGTCAAAGAGAACTTTGTTGTCGAAGATATAGACGCCGGCGTTGACCTCCTTGATATCGTGCTGCTCGCCAACGAGGTCTTTCTGCTCAATAATGCCTTCGACAAGACCGTTTTTCCTCACAATTCGGCCATATCCTTTCGGATTTTCAGCAACGAAAGTCAAAACGGTCAAGTCGTTGCCGTTCTTTTCGTGGAATTCAAAGAGGTTTTGCAGCGTTTCCGCCCGCAAAAGCGGCGTATCCCCGCAGCAAATGATTGTTTCTCCTTCTTTTCCCTCAAGAATCGGGGCCGCCATCATAACGGCGTGTCCGGAACCTTTTTGTTCCTTCTGCCATACGATTTCGGCCCGTCCTTCCGCCACCTTGCTTGAAGTGGCTCCGCCGAAACCCAAAACGGCAATTAGGTGTTCGAGGGAACAAGCGTCGAGGGCATCCATGACGTAAGCCATGAGCGGCACCCCGAGTAACGGGAAAGATACTTTCGAGACATCGTCGCGCCTCGACTTCATCCGGGACCCTTTCCCGGCCGCGAGAATGATCGCGTAACGTTTTGCGTTTGCCATAACGGCAATTATACAAGAGTCTTCGTCAACCTAGTAACGTAGCCCAGGCTTTCGTACTTCCGGTAAGATTCCTTGGCAAGTTTTGCATTGCTCGTCAAAGCAAACACCGTCGAACCGCTTCCGGACATCGAGACAACACGGAACCCGTCGAAGCGGAGAGAGTCGACGATTTCCTCGATTTCCGGCAAAAGATAGGAACTGGTCGACTGGAGGTCATTTCCAATCAAACGGGCAAGAGCCTCCTCGTCGCCGGCGGCCAAAGCGGCGGTAATCTTCTTGGTGTCGATTTCAAGATTCTCCGGTTTCCTTTCGTCGTAAGTTTGGAACACTTTCTTGGTCGAAAGGCCTTGAACCGGCTTGACGAGAAGGCAAAGAAAAGATTTCGCTACCGCAATCGGTTCCAGCTTCTCGCCGATCCCCGTGACGATGGAGGGGCGCATTTTTAAGAAGAACGGCACGTCGGCACCGATTTGAAGCCCAATTTCATTGAGCATGTCGTCGTCGGCTTTGAGCTGAAGCAAGTTAACGATGGCCTTGATGACGGCCGCGGCATTGCTCGAGCCGCCGCCCAAGCCCGCCGCGAAGGGGATCTCTTTATGGATGTTCACGAAATCGAGGCTCGCATCGTCGCAAGTAACGAAAGTATCGATTGAATAGGGGGCTTTGTTGACCTCGATCACATCGTGGAGATCGAGGGGGAGGTTGACCATTTCAAGGTCATGGAAACCGTCGGCCAAGGAGCCGAGGATCCGCAGCGACAGATTGATTTTCGCGTGGGAGCGAACAATAAGGCTGTTTCGGTGGAACAACATATGCGCGCAAGAGAATATTAGTAGAGAATGGCCTTATTGCAACGAGGAAAGTAGGCGGAGCAATTCGTTGAGCGAAAGCTCCTCGGGCCGCGCATTCTTTAGAAGGCCGCTTTCTTCGAGGGCCTTCTCGGCCCGGGCCCCGTCACCGATGTAGGATGTCAGGTTGTTGAAGATGTGTTTTCGTCGATGCATGTATAGGCCCTTGGCCAGCGCATAAAGGCGCTTGGCCGTCGCCAAATCGCCTCCTTCCTTCAGCTCAAGGGAAAAAACGGTGGAGGTCACGTTGGGCGGAGGCACAAAGGAGGCGGCCGGAACATTGAATAGCTTCTTCATCGAATAACGATAGGAAAGGAGCGCGTTGAGCGGGCCAGCATCCTCGCCCTTGACTGCCTTCAAGCGGTCGTACACTTCCTTTTGGACCATGAAAACCGCCTTCCTTGCCTTCGCTCCCTCGAGGAGGAAGCGCTCAAGAAGGGCGGAGGTTATGTAATAGGGCAGATTGCCAATGACCAAATCGTAATTCGAGAAATCGCATTTCAAGGCATTCTCAAGGCGGGGATGGACGTTCGGAAAGGCGCGGAAATCGTTTTGGAGTTTGGCCACAAACCCATCGTCGACGTCTATTAGGTCGCAATTCCCTTGGCTTAGGGCCAGGAAATAGGAAAGCGACCCGGCTCCGGGGCCGATCTCAAGGACACGGTCTCCCACCTTGATGCCGAGGGCGTCGACCGCGGCTTTGGCGGCTTTGGGATCGACAAGGAAATTTTGCCCTAACTGCTTCTTGGCCAAGAGGCGATACTCTTTTATCTTCTCGAAATACTTACTTTCTTCCATCGGTCAGTTCCTCTTTGCTAAGCCCCAGGGCGTTCAGCCGTTTCAAAAGGGTTTTCCCATTCGCGTGACCAAGGGAAAGGCGGCGGCCAAGCTCTTCCCGCCTCGACGAGGAATCGGCTTGCCCAATGAGGCCGAGTTCGGCCAAATCCGCCATCGTTAAGGAGGGTTTTGCAGGTGTTTTTTCGGGAATGAGGTGCTTCAAGGCTTCAAAAATCGTCTCCTTGTCGCTTTCGGCAACGCCCACTTTGTGACGCTTGATCGCCTTTTCTTTGGGAATGAAGGCATGGAGGACGCCCGGGACCTCACGAGCGATGGAATCCCTTATCTTTTTGCCGGGTGAATCCGGGTCGGTCAAGACGACGATGGTCCTCTTTTCGGCGGCCTTTTTCAGATACTCAATTGTTTCACGTGAAATAGCACTGCCGTTGGTCGTTACGAAGTCCGCTTCAATAAAACTCCCGATGAAATCGACATCCGACTTCCCCTCGACGACAATGATGGCATCAAATTTCGTTTTATTCATGTTTCACGTGAAATAGTTCGATAGCGTTGGCAGTCGTTTTTTCCTCGACTTCCCTAAAGGGAAGGTTTTTGATTTCGGCTGCCATTTCCGCCACGTAACGGAAGTAAGCCGGCTCGTTGCGCTTGCCCCTCATCGGCGTCGGAGCCATATAGGGGGCATCGGTCTCCAAAAGGAGGCGATCGAGGGGGCAGGCGGCCAAGGCTTCCTTTGGCTTAATGGCGTTCTTGAAGGTAATCGGCCCGTCGAAGCCGAAGTAAAGGCCGAGCTTGGCAAACCGAGCCAGCATTTCGGCCGATCCGCTATAGCAATGGAGGACGGCACCGGCCTCCACCGGGACGGCGCTAAGAAGATCGAGGGTATCCTCCAGCGCGTCGCGCGAGTGGATCGACATCGGCTTTCCGACGCGATTCGCCAATTCGATTTGAGCCAGGAAAAAGGCTTTTTGGATCGTTTTGGTATCCTCGTCATTCTTCCAATGGTAGTCGAGACCGCATTCGCCGACAGCGACGCATTTCGGGTCGTCGGTCAGCTCGGCGATGCGGTTGAGGTCAGCCATCGTCGCCCCATCAAGGTTTTCGGGCTGAAAGCCAGCCATGAAATAGACTTCCCTGTACCGGTGGCTGAGTTCCTGGGCTCGATAGGAACTTAGAAGGTCCCAACCCGGAACGATAAAACGCTCAACGCCGGAGACAAGGGCGCGTCGAATGACTTCTTCGACGTCGTCCTTGAAGGCGTCGTCGTTCAGGTGGACGTGAGTATCGATAAGCATTTTATTTACCTACGCAGAAGCGGGAGAAAATCTCGTCGCTCAAATCAAGTGTAGCCTCTTCGCCTAAAAGTTTCCTCAGGGCCGTGTAGGCCCCCAAGACAGCGCTTGAGAAAAGGTCGAGCGTGTCTTCTTTGGCGTTTTCGAGCGCTTCCCCGAGGCTACGGGAAGCTTTTGCAAGGAGCGAAAGCTGGCGCGAGGAATTGAGGGAAGGCCGGGCAAAGGCGCCGGCGCTTACCCCGGCTTCCTTGGCCAAGGCATCCAAGAGCTGGGCTTTTTCCTTCCGGGCAGCCGAAAGATAGATCCTCTTGTCTTCAAGCCGGCTCTTTCCTTCCCGGAGATCCTCTTTGTTGACAACCACGAGGAAGATCTTCCCGCGAGCCTTCCTTTCGATGTCCTTCTCTTCCTCGTCGAGAGGCCTATCTTCGTCGAGGACGAGGACGACGGCGTCGGCCTTGTCGACGGAAGCCAGCGATTTCTCGATGCCGATTTTCTCGATTTCCTCGGGATTGTCCCGAAGGCCGGCCGTATCCAGAAAGCGGAAGACCAAGCCTTTGTAACGCGTTTCGCCTTCGACAACGTCCCGCGTCGTGCCGGGTATGGGGCTCACGATGGCTTTCTCCTCGCCCAGGAGAAGATTCAAAATGGTGCTTTTCCCGACGTTGGGCTTGCCAACGAGGGCGACCTTAAGGCCGTCTTTGACGAGGCGCCCTTCATGTCCTTCCGCGATCAAGGAATCGATCTCTCCCTTGATCGAAGAAGCCTCGGCTTCGGCCTTTTCGAGACTCAGGGCCGTTTCCTCCTCATACTCGGGATAATCGAAGCCAACCTCGACGGAAGCAAGAAGGGCAGCCAGGCGGTCGCGAAGGGGCTTAAGGAGGGCGCTGGCTTTCCCTTCGAGTGACATAAGAGCAAGTTTCTGAGCTTCGTCGCTGGCAGCTTCTATCAAGTCATTCACGGCTTCGGCTTCGACAAGGTCGATCTTCCCGTGAACAAAAGCCCGGGAAGTAAACTCCCCGTTGGTGGCATAGCGAGCGCCCAAGGCTAGGCAACTATCGATGATCCGCGTCGCGACAAGGGGGGAGCCGTGGCAAAAAATCTCTAAGGCATCCTCGCCGGTCAAGGAATGCTCAGCCGGATAGCAAAGGATGACGACTTGGTCGATGCGTTCCCCTTTCTCATTGGACCAATACCCGACAAAGGAGGAACGCTTTTCGATTGAACAGAGCTTTTGGGAGAACAGCTTTCCCGCCAAGCGGAAAACGCCCTCGCCGGAGGAACGAATTACGGCGAGAGCGCTTTTCAAAGGGGGAGTGGCAAGGGCTACGATGATATCGCCCATCGGAATCAGTGCTTGCGCATCTTTCCTTTCACGGAATGCACGCGAATCGACCCGCCCATCGTCTTAACAAGACCTTTGGCATAGACGATTGCTTCTTCTTGGGTGTCGAAGAGGCGAATGGCCTTGACGCCGGTGGCAAGCTTCACTTGCCATTTGCCGCTGTCGGCTTGCTTCGACACGTGGTAGACACGGGGCCGGTTGTTGTATGTCGCGATATCCTTTTTCGGAGTTGCGGGGGCATCGGGCGTAGCTGGGGCGGCTTTTTCGACAGCTTCGACTTCCTTTCCCTCCTCGGGAACCGCGGTCGCCTCGTCTTTGGCCGGAGCCATCGTTCCGGTGCTCGGATTCTTTGCCGAACGGATGCCCACGATGGTCGCCGGGCGGCGAGGCAAAGGCTCTTCCCGGTAAGCATCGGCCAATTCTTTCGGGGCCTTCTTCACAAGGATGACGCGCGGTTTGGCCGGGGCCGGGACCTCTTCCTCGACTGGCGTCTCAACCGGAGCCGGGGTTTCCTCGGGGGCTGGAGGCTCTTCGTCGGCAGCCGTCGCCGGAGCCGGAACTTCTTCCGCGGTGGTTTCATCTTCAGCCGGAGTCTCGGCCGGAGCCTCTTCCGCCTTTAACTCTTCGACAGTTAGCGTAGGCTTCGGCTCGGTGGCTTTGCGAAGCCCGGCCTGAATAAGCCAATAAAGAACGCCAAGTAGATACGCGCCGGCGGCAATCGCCACCGAGATAAGGGCGGTCTGCCAGATCGGAGTAACGGCCGGGTCAAAGATTTCATAGCCGTGGTAGCCAAGGTTCCCGCCCCAGCCGAGAGCTCCGAAAATGGCATTCATGATGACCCAGATGTAAACCGGGAAAGGAAGCAAAACGGTAATAAGGAAGGGGGTTTTGTGGTCAAATTCGGTGAAGAGGCCAGATATAAGGGCGAAGAAGGGAGCAAAGCCCATGATCATCCAGACATTGTTGAGGGGGTTGTCCCAAGCAAGGTTGGCGAGCGGGGAGTCGTAGCAAAGGTCCATTGCGATGGTGAAGATCACGCCAGCAAGGACCGAGACCGTCGAAGCGTCTTTAAAGAAAGCCCAGAACTTCCCTTGGATGGTCGGCTTCGCCAACCGGCAGATGTCGAGGACGATGCGGCCAAGGACCGCAAGGCCAAGGAAGCCGTTAGCAACATAAATCAACAGATAGAGGAGGTAACGCCGCTGACCGAGAACCTGGAAACCCGGCCAGAAGGCCTCAACCCAATCGAGCTGAAGGTTCGCGAGAACGAGGCTGAAGAAAGTGAAGGCAAGTGGCACAAGAGCCAAGATGTTTAAGACCAAAGAGGCCACGGTGCGCGACTTTTTCATACGCTTGCTCCTTATAAAATCCTTCTAATGATATATGTTTCTTGCATTTCTTTGCAAAAAATCTAAAAGAAACCGGCCTGGGGGCCGGATTTTCTTAGTCGACGTATTTGATGACGACAGCGCGTTCGGTTCCTTCGCCTTCGCTTTCGGTCGTGATGTGCTCCATGCCGGTGAGGCAGTTGTGCACGATCCTCCTTTCGTCGGGAGTCATCGGCTCAAGCTTGGCGTCCATCCGGTCGCGAACGACGTCACGGGCGGTCCGACGGGCAATCCGTTCGATCCGCTCGTACTTGTCTTCCTTGTAGCCGCCGACATCGAGAAGGATCCGATAGCGGTGACGGAACTTGTTGCTGACGGCAAGGCGAACCAGCTCATTCAGGGCTTGAAGAGTCCTTCCGCCCTTTCCGATGAGGACCGGGTTCCGCTCGCTGTCGAGGGAAATGCGGATGACATCTTCCTCAACATCGGCGCTGGTCGAAACCTCGATTCCGAGAGCGCCGATTGCTTCCCTAAGGTACTCTTGGGCAT
>CASFWS010000067.1 GCA_949298295.1 uncultured Bacillota bacterium
TGTTGTTCTTCCTAAGGATGGTGATCGGCTCATGGGCGGCAATCCCGTTATCGACGGTGATAACGAGGGAATAGAGGCCAGATTTGGCAATGCTTTCGGCATTTTCCTCGTTGAGCCCATAGCCGTCGACGTAGCGGCTCGGGAGGTAGAAGCGGACCTTGGCCCCGTAGTCGGAAAGGGCCCGGGCCAAAATGGCGGTCGAGGTCGCCCCGTCGCAGTCGTAGTCCCCGTAGACGAGGATCCCCTCGCCTTTTTCCTTGGCCGCGGAAACGAGCCCCGCCGCCTTCTTCGTCGCCTCGAAGCCCTCGATCCCCGGGATGTCCTGAAGGGAGGGGGCGCCTAAAAGGAAAGGCGCCTCCTTTTCCCCCACGCCGAGGTAGTCAAGCAGGCGCCTTTGGAAGTCCATCAGTCGTTGATCCCGATGAAGAGGGCCTCTTCGGGCTCGGAGCCTTTCTTTCCGCGGCCGCCCTTCTCTTCCTTCTTCCGTTCCGGGAGGGCCTTCCTGATCGTCCGCCCGGCCAAGGAGTAGCCGTCGCTCAGGAGGTTGCTTAAAGGTACGAGGGCCGTGAAGACGAAGAAGAGGCCGATGAGGAAGCCGACGAGGCCAAGGAGGAAGATGAGCCAAAAGCTCTCGGGCCCGAAGCCGAAGAAGGCGATGAGGGTGAAGGAAGAAAGGAAGGCGAAGGTGACGACTTCGGCCGCCTCGAGGGAGTTGGTCTTGAGGAGGCATTCCTTCCGGAAAGAGCGGGCGTTCTTGTCGCGCTCGCGGGCCTCGTGGCGGATTTCCTCGGCCCGGTCGAAGAAGAAGCTGCCGGCGAGGTAGACGAGGAGGGAGGCGATGATCGGGGCCAAGGAGAACACCGGGGTGACGGCGATCCGGGCCGCCGAGACGATGGCCATCGGGATGAGGCCCGAGGCGAAGGAGACGAGGGTCAGGGCCGTCCCGCGGGCGAGGCGGTAACGGAGGAGGCTATAGGCCAAGAGGAAGGCGTAGCCGACCCCGTAGCCGAGCATGAAGGTCGCGAGCGAAGGCGTGGCTTCCTCGCTCGTGACGAGGTTCACCGCCGCGCTCAGCCCGTCGAACTCCCCGGCGAGGCCCTCGACGGCGAGGGCGAGGCTCGGGTAGGCGGTGCCGTTCGCGTAGTAGGTGACCCCTTCTTCTTCGCTCGTCCCGTCACCATAGAAGGAGGCGAGAGGAACTTCGTAGTAATAGACGTTGTAATAGACTTCGTCGATGCTGTCGTAGAAGCTCGTCTCGCCGCTATCGACGACGTCATCGTAGGCGAGGGGAGTATCCCCGACCGCTAGGAGGGCGAGGAAGTCGTCCTCGATCTCGTCGGGGGTATCGAAGGCCGTAAGCGGCGTCGAGGTCCGCTCGACTTGGTAGGCGAGGGAAAGGGAGGTCGTCTCGTTATAGGCCCCGCCGTAGTTGTAAGGTTCCCCGGTCACCCCGGAGGCGATCGATAGGCCGAGGACGGCCGCCGCGGCGAAGGCGCCGAGGGCAATAAGTGACCCCTTGTAGAACTTCTTGAAGTCCGTCTTCTCGAAGACCCCGCCATAAGGCTCCTTCATCTCCTCGACGTTTCCGGGGAGCTTGCTCTTGTCGATTCCGTAGGTCGACCCGAGCTTCTTCTCGGTCGTCCCGTCATAGGCGAGCATATAGCCCTCGAGGCGGGTAAGGACGAGGTTGATGACCATCCCGATGGCCCCGCTTAAGACGAGCATGAGGCCGGCTTTCCCGATGATGCCCGGGACGAAGCCATAGACCGAAAGGCCGAGGACGATGGAGACGATTCCGGCGTCGAGGGTCGGCCAAAGGGCCTTCTTGAGGGCTTCGTAATGAGCCTTCTTCGGCGAGCGCCCGGCATAAAGCCCCTGCTTCAGCTTGGCGAGGTAATAGGTGCTCCCGAAGAGGGAGAGGAGGGTCCCGAGGAGGAGCCCGACGATGGCCCCGATGCCGAACTGGGCGGCGAAATAGCCGAAGAGAAGGAGGGAAAGAAGGATAGTAGAAAGGGCGTTGGCGATGGCCATGAGGCTCGAAAGGCGGTAGAAGGCCACAAGGATAGCCACCGAGACGAAGAAGCCGACGAGGGTGGCGATCATCGTCGCCCCCATGGCCGGGGTGAGGTGGAAGTCCCCGGCGTCGATCAAGGACTCAACCTGCGCCGGGACGTCAACCATGTAGGAGAAGACGACGTCGTAATCGTAGCTCGAGGCGTTGAAGAGAGAGCAATAGTAGCGGGCGGCTTTGTAGGCCGAGCCCGAGAGGCTCTGGTTGAAGGTCCCGTCCTGGATGGCCTCGCTATTGGGGAGGAGCTGGATCCGGGTGTACTGGTCGTCCTCGTCGTCCTCGGTGAACCAGGCGTTGCCCGGGACCTCGCCGAAGATGAGGCGGGAGGCCATGTTCGGGTCGTAGGTCTCGCTCGAGGAATCGTAGGCGTCGGCGAAGTTATCCCCTTCCTGGAAGTTGTTCCAGAAGACGAGGTAGCAGTCCTGCCCCTCGGTCGAGGTCGAGGAGTCGCTGGTCGGGGCGATGGTATTCTCGCTGCAGAAGTCGACGAGGGTCGCCATCTTCCCGTCCTCGCCGGGATAGTTGACCGGAATGGCGACGACCGGGATGTTGTTCACGTACTCGATGGTCGCCGTCTGCCCCTCGAACATCCGGTTGTCGAGGTAGTCGGCGTCGGAAGAAGGATCGTCCTCGAGGTCGGCCGTATAGCCGGCCGCGACGGTGATGTCCCCGCCGGAGAAGGGCAGGTAGCGCTGGAGGTATTGGTAGTCGGCCTCGCTCCCCTCTTGGGTCCGGAGGGTGACCTTGACGGTCGAATAGCCCTCGGTCGTGACGGTCGCGTTGATGTCCCAGCCTTCGAGGCGGGACTCGAACTCGTCCTTGACGGAATTGACGGCGACGTAGTCGTCGCTTAGGACGTACTCGGCGTTCTCGAGGCCGGTCAGGGTCGTCCCCTGCTCGGCGATCCGGAAATATAGCTCTTTGCCGTCTCCGTAGCTGACGTCGGTATCGAGGGCCACGATGCTGGCCGGGATGGCCGCCGCGCTCGAGGCGATGAGAGCCGAGGCAAGCAGTATGTAGGCAAGTTTTCTCCGCATTGGAATACCTCCAAGAGGCCTGCGCCCTAAAGGGCGGGCATACGCGGGTAATAGTTTAAGCGCGCGATGGTCCCTAGACAAGGAAGAATCCGCCCTTTTTCCTATCGGCCCCCAAAAGCGAGCAAAAGAGAGGGGTTTTGCGGCCTTTCGAAAGGAAAAGGGCCCTAGAAGAGGGACCCTTGGTAGCTCCTTTTGAGATGCTTGTAGGCCTTTTCGCTGGCCATCCGGCCCCGGGGGGTCCGGTTGACGAGGCCGCTCATCACGAGGTAGGGCTCGTAGACGTCCTCGAGGTTGCTTATCTCCTCCCCGATGGCCGAGGCGATCGACTCGAGGCCGGCCGGCCCCCCGTGGAAGCGGGAGATGAGGGCGTCGAGGTAGCGGAGGTCGACCTCGTCGAGGCCGAGCTCGTCGATATGGAGGGCGTCGAGGGCCCGGAGGGTAACGGCGATGTCGACTTTCTCCTTCTCTTCGTAGGAGGCGAAGTCGCGGACCCGCCGGAAGAGGCGGTTGGCAATCCGCGGGGTCCCCCGGCTCCGCTCGGCGATGGTAAGGGCGGCCCGGGGATCGATCGGCATCTTGAGGACCCGGGAGGTCCTTTCGACGATCGTCTGGAGGTCCTTAGGGGGGTAGAAATCGATCTTCGACTGGATGCCGAAGCGGGCCCGGAGGGGCGAGGAGATGTCCCCGCTCCTCGTCGTCGCCCCGACCAGGGTGAAGGGCGGAAGGGGAATCCTGACGGCTTTCGAGGCCCCGTCGCGGCTGACGAGGATCTGGAGGACGAAATCCTCCATCGCCCCGTAAAGGACTTCCTCGACGGCTCGGGGGAGCCGGTGGATCTCATCGATGAAGAGGACGTCGCCCGGCTCGAGCTCGCTAAGGACGACGGCGAGGTCCCCGCTTTTCTCGACGGCAGGGCCGGAGACGGACTTCACCGCCGCTCCCATCTCGTGGGCAATGACATAGGCCATCGTCGTCTTCCCAAGCCCCGGGGGGCCGTAAAGGAGGACGTGGTCGAGGGGTTCCTTCCGCTTGAGGGCGGCCTGGATGAAGACGGTGAGGTTCTTCTTGAGTTCGTCTTGCCCGACGTATTCCCTGAGGCTTTGGGGCCGGAGGGAGGGTTCCTCGTCCCCCGGTTCTCGCTCGCTCGACATCAGGCGCTCGTTCCCCTCTTCGCCCACAGTCGGTTCCTTCTTCCTTGCTTCGCTCATTTGAGTTTCCTTAGCCCTTCCTTGATGGCGCTTTCCTCGCTCAGCCCGGCGGGGAGGGAGGCCACCGCCTTATCGACGTCCTTGGCCTTGAAGCCGAGGGCGAGGAGGGCTTCCCGGGCCCCAAGATAGGGCCCTTCCTCCGCCGCCTGGGCGGCCTTGGCCGAAAGGAGGCGCCCCTTGAGGTCGAGGATGATCTGGCTTGCCGCCTTCGGGCCGATGCCGGGGAGTTTCTTGAGGAAGGAGACGTTCCCCGCCTCGATGGCAGCGTAAAGTTCCTCCGGGCTCGTCCCCGAAAGGGCGGAAAGGGCCGTCTTCGGCCCGATGCCCTTCACGGATATCAAATCGAGGAAGGCTTCCTTTTCCTCTTTCGAAGGGAAGCCGGCGAGGTAATGGTCGCTTTCCGAATACACTTCGTGGCAGTAAAACTTCCCTTCCTGCCCGAAGGGGAAGGCGTAGGGGTCGCTTACCGTAAGGAGATAGCAGACCCCGCCCTTGGTCTCGACGGCGACATAGTCGCGGCCCTTTTCGACGATACGGCCCAATACGTAGTGGAACATCAGCTGAGTACCCAAAGAAGAAGCGCCCCGAGGACGAGGAGGGAGGCAAGGGCCCCAAGCGAAGCCTCGAGGAAGCGCTTATCCATTATACCTATTCCTCGTAGACGAAGGACACCTCGCCGATCCGCACTTCGTCCCCGTCCTTGGCCCCGGCCGCCCTTAGGCGTTCCTCGAGGCCGGCTTTCCTTAGAAGCGAGAGGAGGCGCATCATCCCCTCGTCGGTGCTCGTCATGATCCGGGCGGCGTCTTCCTCGATCTTCTTTCCCTCCACCCGGAAGCCGCCCTTGACCCGGGTGAGGACGTAGTCGTCGAGGCGAGGGGTATCCTCGAGAGGCCGGTAGGCCTTGATTTCTTCCGCCTGCCCTTCGCCCTTGAGGGGGAAGCGCGGGGCCTTCGAAAGGAGTTCCTCGCATTTCTTGAGGATGGCTTTTTCCCCGCCCCGCTCGAAGCTCGAAAGAGGGAGGGAGGAAAGCCCGAGCGCGCGGTCGAAGGCTTCCTTCCGCTCGATGGCTCCCTCGACGTCCATCTTCGAGGCGACGACGATTTCCGGCCGCTCCTCGAGGTGGCCGCCATAATCGGAAAGCTCCTTCCTGATCGTCTTATAGGCGTTAATGGGGTCGCTAGTCCCATCCATGGCGACGAGGTGAACGAGGACCCGCGTCCTTTCGGCGTGGCGGAGGAAGCTCGTCCCAAGCCCCTTCCCGCGGCTGGCCCCTTCGATAAGGCCCGGTAAGTCGGCGAGGACGAAGGATTCTCCGTCCTCGAGGTAGGCGACCCCGAGGTTCGGGGAAAGGGTCGAGAAAGGATAGTCGGCCGTCAGGGCATTGGCCCGGCTCACGAGGTTGAGGAAGGTGCTCTTCCCGGCCGAGGGGAGACCGACGATCCCGACGTCGGCGATCATCTTGAGCTCAAGGACGAGGCGGAAGCGCTCGCCCTTCTCCCCGTTTTGGGCGATCCGGGGGATCCGCCGGCGGCTCGATTTATAGGAGGCATTGCCCCGTCCGCCGCGGCCGCCCTTCGCCGCGAGGGCCTTCTTCCCCTCTTCGTCGAGGTCGGCGATGAGATGCCCGTCGCGCTCATCGATGATGATGGTGCCGGTCGGGACCTCGACGAGGAGGTCGTTGCCCCTTTTCCCGGCCATCAGCTTCTTCATGCCCTTCCCGCCGTCCTCGGCACTAAGCAGCGGCGAGTGGCGAAAAGGAAA
>CASFWS010000068.1 GCA_949298295.1 uncultured Bacillota bacterium
GCCGGGATAACTAGTCCAAAGGCTACCTCGATCGTCATCAATGTCCAGGAACTTGGACATGAGGTTGCCAGGCAAATGATCCGCCTCATCGGCAACCGCAGCTACGGCATTCAGAGCTTCGTTACGGTCCCGAGCGTCCAAGTGGGGGAGAGTACCCGATAAAAAAGCTCCCCGGGGAGGGGAGCTGAGAGAACGATCTTGTGCCTAGCGGATGACGCTTCCAATGCCGATGGCCGCTCCGCCGAGGATGCCGCCGATGGCCGGGATGATGCTTCCGGCGCCGAGGGTCAAAGCGGCGCTTCCCCCAATGAGGGACAAGGGCCGATCGAAGAGGCTAACCGCGTCGATGAGGTCTTGGCTCACGACGTTCGGGACGATGAAGAAGAGGACGCCGCCGACGATGGTAAGAAGGCCGGCGAGGAGGCCGACGAAGAGGGCGGGCTTCCTTTTCTTCATCATCCGGAGGAGCATCGCGAGGATGCCGGCGACGACGCCGAGGGCGAGGACGATGAAGAAGATGAGGACGGCGGTGTTCATTTCCGGCTCGGCCGTGAAGGTGAAGCCGGCGACTTCGACGTCATAGGGAGCCCCGAAGGCGAGGCCGAAGCCGGTGATGAGTTCCCCGACCGAGGGCTCGGCATCGGCGGTGAGCTTGATGGTGAGGCTAAGGGCGTTGAGGCTCAGACAAACGATGCCGACGACGGCGATGACGACGCCGATGAGGATGACGATGGTGCCGAGCGGCGAAACTCGGGCTTTCTTCTTGGCTTTGGACATATGTTGTTCTCCCTTTTTGCTTGCCTCCATTGTAACCGCTTTCGGCCGCATTTGGAAAAGAATTTGCTGAATCGAAGGGGGCTTTGCCGCGTTTTTGAAAAAGGAGCCGTCGGGCTCCCTAATCGATTTTCTTGACGAAGGACCGCCGGCGCTTGTGGAGGACGTTCTCGAAGCGGCCCCAGTTGTTCTGGATGCCCTTGTTGTCCTCGAGGTTGAGGTTCGTCTCGCAATAGGCGACCCCGCCTTCATAGAGCATCTTCATGATTTCGTAGAAGATGGCCCAGCTGACCCCGGAATTCTGGTACTTGGGGAGAATGCCGATGAGGCCGAGGTCGATGATCTCCGGCTTCCGGACGGCCTTCAAGACCTTGATGAGGCAGGGGAGGGTAAGCTTCCCGCCTGACTTCTGGAGGGCTTTCCCGATTGAGGGGAAGCAAAGGCCGATGGCGACGACCTTGTCATCGTTATCGACGATGATCCGGACGAATTTCGGGGAGATGAGGAGCTTGAAGGCGGCGATGTACTCCTTCCTTTCCTCTTCCGGGAAGTCGATCGTCATGTAGAGGTCCTTGTAGGTCTCGTCGATGAGGTCGAAGAAGGCGTCGCCGTAACGCTTCACCATCTCCTTCGTCGACTTGCAGACGGCAAAGCGGAGGTTGTTCCGCTTCATCATCGCATCGGCGATCCTCCCGATCCGGGTGTCGAGTTCCTTCGGGGCATAGAGCTTCCGCTCGACCCAGTCGACTTCCTTTTGGTAGCCGAGGCCCTCGATGAGCTTTTGGTAATAGGGGTAGTTGTACTGCTCTTCGAAGGTCGATAGCTCGTTGAAGCCTTCGATGAGGAGCCCTTCCCGGTCCATGTCGCTATAGCCGAGGGGGCCGCAGACGCAATCCATCCCGTTGTCGCGGGCGAACTGCTCGACCGCCCCGAAGAGGAGCTTGGCTACCTCCGGGTCGTCGATGGCATCGAAGCGGGTGAAGCGGACCCGCTTTTGGTTTTGCTTTTCATTCGAAAGTCGGGAGATGATGGCCTGGATCCGCCCGACGACCTTCTTCCCGTCGTAGACGAGGTAGAAAGCCTGCTTTGCGTACTTGAGGTGCCAGTCCCCACGGAGGATTTTCCTTTCGTCGCCATAAAGGCAGGGAACGAAATAGGGATTACCTTTATAGAGTTTCAGGGGGAAGTCGACGAAGTCTTTTTGCTCCCTCTTGGTCTTTACTTCGACAAGGCGGTACATACTTAGCGGTGCTTGGCGTGGAAGGCGATGCCGAGGCAGTCGGGTCCGGCGTGGCTCCCGGCGACCGGCGAGACGACGATTTCCTCGATCTTGAGGTCGCCGAAGTGCTTCTTGATGAGCCCGCGGAGGTATTCGAGGAGTTCCTTGGAGATGTCGCTATGGACGATGAGGAAGGGGTGGTTAGCGATGTCATCGCCCTTCTTCTCGATGTCCTCGACGATGGTCATGAAGGCCTTTTTCTTGCCGGCGACTTTGCTGACCGGCTTCATGTAGCCGTCCTTGTCGATGGTGATGATCGGCTTGATCCCGAGGGCTCCTCCGAGGAAGGCCGAGATGCCGCTGACCCGGCCCGAAGCCTTGAAGAACTTGAGGTCGTCGGCGAAAAGGGTGATAGCGAAGTGCTGGCGGGCTTCCTCGATGGCCTTTTTGACCTCGTCGAGGGACGCGCCCTTCTCATAGAGGGGAAGGACCTCCTCGACGATGGCTTTCGAAAGGCCGGTGATGGCCAAGGTCTCGACTTCTTCGAAACGCCAGGATGGATAGTCTTTCCGGAGGTCGTCGATCGCGATCCGCATGGCGTTGAAGGTGCCGCTCATCGCCTCGGAGAAGTGGGCGTAAAGGACGTCCGTCCCCTCCTTGGCGTAGGGCTCGAAGTGCTCGCGGTATTGCTCGGGGGAGAGGCCGCTCGTCTTCGGGACGAGCCCGCCCCGGAGGCGATCGAAGAAGGCATGGGGGTCGAATTCCTTCAGCTCGCCCTCGACATAGGGGAGGGTCGGGATGCCGTCGATGATGACGGGCATCGAGATAAAGCCGAGGTTGTGTCGTTCGCAATCGGCCGGAATGAAGTCTTCGTCAAGGTCAACGAATAGTTTCCACATAATTGAAGAGTTGATTTACCTTTCGGCACATTATATGGGCTTATTCGAGTTCCTGGCAAATTCGGTTTGGCCGAAAGAGGGGGCGTTAGGGGATTCGATGGCTCCCAACGCTGGGATCTTGCCGAAGGGCGGAAGGGGCTTTAAGCTAGCTTGGATGGATGCCTCTTTCGACAACGATCTCGTCCATGCGATGGTCAATGCCTTCGTCGACGCCAGCCAGGAAGGGTCGAGCCTTTATAGCCCTTCGCTTATCGTCAATCGGGCCGATCAGCGGAAGAAAGTCATCAATTTCTTGGTAAAGGAATTGAGGATTGCGGATGAATTTGCCATTTCGGTCGCTTTCATTTCCGTAAGCGGGCTCCAATTGCTCAAGCAGGTCTTCTCGGAACTGAGGGAACGGAAGGCAAAGGGTCGGATCCTCACCACCGATTATCTTTGCTTCACCGAACCGAAGGCTCTCAAAACAATTAGGGACCTTTGGCCGAACATTGAAGTCAGGATGTACAAGTGCAAAGACGAGGGCAGCTTCCATACGAAGGGCTATATCATTAGGCAGAAGGACGTTTACAAGCTCATCATCGGCTCGAGCAACATCACCGCCGGAGCCCTTTCGACCAACCAGGAATGGAATACGGAACTGGTTTCCCGAAGAGAGGGGAAATTCGGTTCGGAAGTCCTCTCCGAGTTTGAGGCCCTTTGGGCCAAGGGAACCCCGCTCGACGAATATTTGGAAGAGTACGAAAGCCTCTACGATGCCCAAAAAGCGCGGGAAGCCGAAGAAGAAAGGAACGGCGCTTCATTCACGGCCCCTCTCGAGCCAAATGCCATGCAGATCAGCTTTGCTTCCCGCTTCCGGGACCTGCTTTCGAAAGGCGAGCGGCGGGGCCTTCTCATCTCGGCAACTGGCACCGGGAAGACCTATGCCTCAGCTTTTGCCCTCCGGTCGGTCTCGCCGCGCCATGTTCTCTTCTTGGCCCATCGGACCCAACTCCTTTCCCAAGCCATCGCCTCTTACTGGCGGATCATGGGCCGCGACAAAACGTTCGCCATCCTGACCGGGGACAGCGGCTTTGCCAAGAAAGTCGAAGGAGCGGTACCCTACGAAAAGGGCAAGGAATACGATTTCGTCTTTTCGACTTGCGAAATGCTCGGGAAGGACGAGTACCTCTCTCGCTTTGACCCGCGCTCCTTCGATTTCATCGTCATCGACGAGGTCCACCGGGCAGGGTCGCCGACTTACCGGAAAATCATCGATCGTTTCCGGCCCCGGTTTCTCCTCGGGATGACCGCCACCCCCGAGCGAACCGACGACGAAACCCTCATCTATAGCCTTTTCGACCATAACGTCATTTACGAAATCCGCCTTTCGGACGCTCTCGAATACGGTCTTCTCTGCCCTTTCCATTACTACGGCGTAAGCGACCTCCGCGGCATCGACGACGAGGCCTACGAGCTTCGCGACTTCAACCGCCTCTATAGCGACCAGCGCATCGACCTCATCATCGAGAAGAGCCGCTATTTCGGCTTTAGCGGCGATCGCCTCCGAGGGCTTATTTTCGTCTCGCGGAAGGAAGACGGCCTCGAGCTTTCCGCTAAGCTCAACCTACGCGGATACAAGACGCGCTTCCTCTCGGGAGACGATTCGGCAGCCTACCGCAACGAATCGATTTCCCTTTTGGAGAAAGAACGGAGGGAAGAAGGTCTGGATTTTCTCTTGACGGTCGATATTTTCAACGAGGGCGTCGACATCCCGGAAGTCAATCAGATCATCATGCTCCGGCCGACCGTTTCCCCGATTGTCTTCATCCAGCAGCTGGGGCGCGGCCTCCGGAAATGGAGCCGGAAGGAGTTCGTCGTCATCATCGATTTCATCGGCAATTACGAAAGCAACTACATGATTCCGCTGGCTTTCGCTTCCGGAGGGGACAAGGAAGAGGCCCGGCGCTGCGTCGCCTCGTCCTATCTTCCGGGATATTCGACGATTGAATTCGACGAGGCTTCTAGAGAAAGGATCTTCGCCTCCCTTTCCCGGGCCAAGATCGATACTTTCGGGGCCATCAAAAAGGAATATTCCCACCTGCGGAACAAGCTTAACCGCCTTCCCTCCCTTGTCGATTTCCTCGATTGGTCGACTTTCGACCCGGTTCGTATCGTCGACCGGGACGGATCGAATACCAAGTCGTACCAATCCTTCCTGATGAAGGTTGGCGAGAAAGGCGTCTTCTTCTCTCAAGAGGAGCTGCTCTTCCTCCGGCGGCTGACGCGGATTCTCATGAAAGGAATCCGTGTCGACGAGGCGGTGTACCTCGAAACCCTCCTGAACGGGGGCGATTTCGCCTCCTTCGACGAACGCCTCTTTGCCTCTTTCGGCCGCCGGCTCGCAAATGGTGAAGAGACTACGCTCTTCAATGAATTCTACGGCACTTTCCATTAACGCCAAGGAGAAACGAAGATTTCCTTCCTTTCGTCCAAAGACCGCCTCGCCCCATCCTTTCGTTCCCTCCTCTTCCGGAAGGAATTCCGGGCGGCGGTCGACGATCTCATTGCCTTTTCTCTCAAAAGGAACAAAGCGCGCTACGGCAAGCCATACCGGGGTTCCGATTTTGCCCTTTTCGAGCGTTACTCCCGGGAAGACGTGTCTGTCCTCGTGAATTCCCCCAAGGATTACACTTCGGTCCTTTTCGGCTACCGGTATCTCGAGGAAGGGAACGTCTTCCCCATCTTCGTCAACTACGTCAAGTCCCCGACCATTTCCCTTTCGACCCGCTACGAGGACCAGTTCATCGATTCCCGTACCTTCTCCTGGGTTTCCAAATCGAATGTCACCTTGGAAAACCCGCAGATCCAAAAGCTCCTCCATGCCGAGGAAAACGGAACGAAGATCATGCTCTTCGTCCGGAAGTCGGACAGGGAAAGAGACGAGCGCAAGCAAAGCTATTTCCTTGGCTATCTCCATTTCGGTCCCAAAGATTACTGGGAAGGCAAAACTGGGGGATATCCGGCTGTCTATTTCCGCTTCAAGCTGGAAGACGAAGTCCGCGCCGACATCTATGATTACCTTTGTTCAAGTTTTGACGGGAGCAAGGCATGAAGACAATCGAAGTGGTGGGGGCGGTCATCCGGAAAGGGGATCTCGTCCTCGTTACCCAGCGGGGACAAGGCGAGTT
>CASFWS010000069.1 GCA_949298295.1 uncultured Bacillota bacterium
AAGCCCTGAAGGCCCGGCGGGATGCCCCTCTTTACGACGATACGACCTACAAGCTCGAACACGAGAGGGCCTATCACCCCTTCGCCTCCTTCGTCAAGATGACCCGCCTCGAGGAGGCCCGGGATGCCTATGGCGAGCTGGCCGGGGTCCCTTCCGAGGTTTCTTTCTTCACTTCCGACGGCCTCTTCCGGGAAATCGAGGCCCGGCGGAAGGAAAACCGCCTCCTCCGGGAAAGGAAGGAGGCCGCCTACCTCGAGCGGCGGGAAAAGGCCGGGGAGCGCTACCGCTTCGACTCGCTCGAGGACCTCGACCGCCTCATCGAAAGGAATGCCGCCCTCCGTTCGACCGAGCGGAAATGGGCCGAGCGGCTCGGTTCGAAGGAAGAGGAACGCTCGAACGGGGAGAGTTCCCTCGACGTCTTCGCCGCCCTCCTCGAGCGGCCCGGGCTCTATTTCATCGACGAGCCGGAAAACTGCCTCTCTCCCCTCAACCAAAGCCGCCTGGCGAGTCTCCTTTTCGATGCTGCCTTCCATAACCGGAGCCAGCTTCTCGTCGCCTCCCATTCCCCTTTCATCCTCGCCATCCCGGGGGCGAAGGTCATCGACCTCGATGCAGACCCACCGCGGGAAAGGAAGTGGACAGAGCTGGAAAACATCCGCCTGTATCGCGATTTCTTCCTGACCCATCGGAAGGATTTCGATTGAGCCCGATAGGAGGTCCCGTTGCCCTTGATAGGGTTTTCCTTCGAGGCGTTCCCGACCGGGCCCCTGAATCCCCTTCCGGGGAAACCCGCGTCCCATCGATTCATCCAAGGGCCTCCGCCGGATAAGGGCGAGGAATCGAAGGAAAATCGACCGATGACGAAAGGAACCTCTATTGATGAGGCGACAGAGATAGTTCTTTTATTGATCCTCACGAAAAGGCCTTCTTTAACTTGAATCTTTGCCAAAATTTCGTTTAATAAGGGTACTTCCCTCTTCCATGAGTGCGTCGCCGGAAACGGAGTGAACGCGATGGGGAAGTTTTTATTTATGTGTTTTGGCAATCAAATAGTCGACGAGCGAATCGTCTTCTTCGGACATTGAAAATTCCGAAAAGGGATGCTTTGTGTAATTGCCTATGTAATCAATTTCCAATTTCTTTCGTAAATATGCTTTGGACGAATCTCCCGCTTTAGGGTTCTTTGCCAAGGGCAAGTTTGGATGTCCTTTCCCTTTCTTTGGGGAATGGGTAATGCCAAAAGAAAGGTAACGGCTTCCTTTCTCTCCGACGACATACGAAGGATGAATGACCGTCTTCCCTTTCACATTCGTCTTATGGCCCCGGAAATGCCTTTTACTACGAGTATAAATGCCCATTCAATCCACCCCCGGAATTCAAAAATCGACCTTTCCTTTGCCTGGCGAGATGACGCGTTCCGGCCGAGCAGGGAAGGGGTCGCCCTTGCGCCCGGCCCAATCGAAGCTTCTTTTGGCCATGCCTTTCCTCCTTCGATGGCCTCTAAGACGCGGGGAGCGAAACGGCGGATGCGATCCCCCACAAGGGACCGTAGCGGCTACAAGGACGACAACCGAGAAGGCTTTTTCCGTGAGGAAGATGCCTCCTTTCCCTTGAACTTTTCTAAAATGTTTTGTTAAATGATGTCACTTCCCCCTTGTAAGTGCGTCGCCGGAAACGGAGTGAACGCGATGGGGAAGTTTTTATTTGCGTCTTTTAGCAATTAAGTAGTCAACCGAATCATCGTCTTTTTCGGACATCGAATAATCAGAATACTGATGCTTTGTATAATTACTTTTATAATCACTTTCCAACTGTTTACGCAGGTAGGCTTTGGAGGCATCACTAGAGTTAGGGTTTTGAAATAAAGGCAAGTTCGGATGTCCTTTCCCTTTCTTGGGAGAGTGCGTCAAGCCAAAAGAAAGGTAACGACGGCCTTCCTCACCAACAATGTAGGAAGGATGAGTAACCACTTTTCCCTTCACCCTCGTCTTATGGCCCCGGAAATGCCTTTTCTTGCGCGTGCAAAAGCCCATTCAATCAACCTCCGGAAGGAAGGCAAAGACCTCGGCAAGGGAGGAACGCCTCCTTTCGCCTCCCCCAAGCCTAAACGTTTCTAAATGCCATGCCTTTCCTCCTTTGATGGCCTCTTCGACGCGAGGAGCGAAACGGCCGATGCGATCTCCCATAAGGGACGGTAGCGGCCATAAGGACGACAACCGACAAGGTTCTTTTCAAAATCCTCATGGAAACGCCTCCGCTTACTTGAATATTTCCCGGAACGTCTGTTTAATATGAATGCTTCCCGGGGCACTTAAGTGTTGCCAATTGTGTGTCGCCGGTAACGGGTCGGACGTGCGGGGAAGCGTTTTTATTTATCCTTCTTGCAGCGCTTGGCTATCAATCCGTCCACGTATGCTTCGTCTTTAGCCGACATCCTATAACCAACGTAAGCCCTGTGAGTGAATTGCTGTTTGCGGTCTGCTTCCAAATGCTTCCGAAGGTAAGCAACACGGCTGTCTTTTGAATCCGGATTTCTCGAAAGTCTGTAATTTGAGTGGCCCTTCCCCTTTTTTGGAGAATGCGTTACGCCGAAGAACAGATAGTGATTGTCTTCTTCCCCGACAATGTAGGAAGGATGAATGACCGTCTTCCCTTTCACATTCGTCTTATGGCCCCGGAAATGCCTTTTCTTGCGCGTGTAAAAGCCCATTCAATCAACCTCCGGAAGGAAGGCAAAGACCTCGGCAAGGGAGGAACGCCTCCTTTCGCCTCCCCCAAGCCTCAACGTCTCTTATTGCCATGCCTTTCTCCTTGCTTCTCCTTCGATGAATGGCGAGCAATCGCCGAAATAGTCCTGGAAGCCACGCGGCTCGGGAGGAAGGGCAAGGGCGCTCCTCGCTTGGCGTCCGAAAGGGACGGCCATGATCTCCGTTGAGGCGGCCCTAAGGGATCTTCGGCAGGCGCTCCCTCCCTATGTATATATGACCTTAGTCGGCCCTTCGGCCCGGAGGTCATTGGCTTCTTGGAGGCCGTTGAGCGGGGCTGCCTCCCTCGCCCGGTCAAGCTTTCGCCGGAGAAGGCCCCCGTTTCGATCCATGGGATCTTTTGCCCGCGGACAGCAAAAAAAGAGCCTTCCCTCTTTCGGGAAAGCTCCTGCTCTTTGCCCGCTCCCTTTCCGCTGGAGGGGGGTCCAGCGGGGGTTTCGAGGCAAAAAACCTACATTGCCGGCTGGACGTAGGTTCCTTCCGGGGTCCAACCGGTATCGACTTCGACCCCCGGCTCGAAGGCGAAGGAGAGGTCGAGGTCGGCGTCGATGAGAATGGGGTCGGTTCCCGTCTCCGGATCGATCGAGCCGGAGATGGCGAGGTTATGGATATCGATGGCAAAGTAGTCCCCGTCCGCCGAGAAGGCTAGGTCGAGGGCGAGACCCCCGAACTCGAGGTCCTTCAGGAGTTCGCGGATGCTCTCTTCCATCATGCTCGTCATGGCGCTGTCTTGGCTCGTCGTCGGTTCCGAGGCGGCGATCCCCAAGACATACATGAAATACTGGACGGCCATTTCCCTTAGCTCCGCCCCGGAGAAGTCCATATGGATGTTGTAGCGTCCTTCGCCGTTTATCGTGAACTCCGCGCCAAGGTCGTAGCCGAGGCGCCTATTGAGTTCCGCGATGAAGGTTGGCCCTTGCTCCTTGATGTCAGCAAGGAAGGAGAGGTCGAGGACGCCCTCGGGGCAGGGGAGGAGCATTTTCCTTTCGAGGGTGGCGGTGTTGAGTTCCTGCAAGGCCGCGAGTCCCGCCTCGCTGAAGTCGAGGTAAATCGACCCGTCTTGGAGATGGATCTCTTCGTCGAAAACGGTCTCCGGGACAACGATGGAGGTCGTGCTTCCGGCGCTTTCGACCTCGGTCCCGTCCCGGAAGACGGTGGTGTCCACGAGGAGGTCGAACCCGAGGCCCCCTTCCATCGCCGCTTCCATGTAGATGTCCTTGAAGGAGGCGGTTCCTTGCTCGTCGAGGGTTAGATCGGCGAGGCGGGCGGTGGCCTTAAAGCCGTCGGCCGCAACACCGACGGCGTAATTGGTGTAGACGTCGGTGACACTCATTTCATCGCTTCCGGCGACGCCCGAGGAACTGGACATGACCGTCGTCATGTCGAGATCGAGGGTGCCGTCGATCCCGAGGGTCAGGGCCAACGTGTCGTACTCCATCGCCTCGAGGGCCGCAGCGAGGGCATCGAGGGTTTCCCCTTCCTCGACGGATGAGGAAAGGAGGGAGGATGCTTGATTGCTCTTCCTGTCCTCGGAAGAGGAAGCGCCTTCCCCGCAGGCGGCGAGGAGGAGGGCTCCGGCCAAGAGGACGGAAATGCCGAGTTTTTTCATGGTGTTCTCCTTTTTTGTGATTCTAACAATTCCCTTTCGAAACATTAAGACGGAAATTCGAGGCCTTTCGTTCCGGCCGGGAAAAGGAAAAGCGGGCCATCAGCCCGCTTGCCTTCCTTTTTGCGACTCAGCGGTACTCCGGATGCTCCTTCAGGATGTCGTCGAGATCCTTCACGAAGGAGGCGAGTTCCCCGAGGTCCTTGATCTTGGCCCCCGAGGCGTTGGCGTGGCCCCCGCCTCCCCACTTGAAGGCCACCGGCGAGATGTCGGCGACCTTGCTCCGGATGGAGATCCGCCAGCAATAGTCCTTGGGATTGGGGTCCTCGGTGATCGAGCACCAGATGCCGATCCCCGTGATGTTGGAGAAGACGTTGACGTTCTCCTTGCCCCGTTCCGGGGTGATTTTGAGCTCCTCTTGCGTCTTGGCGTCGAGGGTGTAGTAGGCGACCCCGTGCTCGGATACCGTGAAGTGGGAGAGGACATAGGCGGTCGAGCGGAGGTCGTCGATTTCCTTCACGTACATCCGCCGGTAGAGGTTCGGGAGGTCGATTCCCTCCTTCAGAAGCTCCATCGCGACGGCGAAGGTGTGGGTCGAGGTCGAGGAATACATGAAGCGGCCGGAGTCCCCGACGATGCCGATGTAGAAGTATTCGGCCGCTTCCTTGCTCATCCACTTTTCCTTCCAGGAAAGGCAGAAGTCGGCGACGATTTCGCTCGCCGCGGCCGCCTCGAGGAGAAGGACGCTATGCCTAGCGATGTCCTCGCCCTTGAAGGGGTGGTGGTCGAACTTGACGATGGTCTCGGCCCTCGCGAAGCGGGGGTCGGCGATCCTTTCGCGGTCCCCGACGTCGACGACGATGGCTAGATAAGGCCCTTGGCTTAGCCACTCGTCGCTTACGCGCTCGGTCTCCGGGAAGAGGCGGGGGGCGAAGGCAACGTGGTTATCGCCGACGAAATGGATGTCCTTGCCCGGGAAGTTGTCCTTGAGGAAGGTGTAAAGCCCCATCTGGGTGCCCATCGCGTCGAAGTCCGGCTTGATGTGGCGGTAGACGACGATCCGGTCGTACTTCTCGATGGCTTGGCGGATGGAGCGGTACTCTTTGTGGAAATGCCGCCCGAAGTCCCGGATTTCGGAGGGCAAACTCATAGCTTCCCCTCGTAGGCCTTCACGGCGTCGGAGGCGATCATCTTCTCCTCGTCGGTCGGGATGACGGCGACCTTGACTGGGCTATCGGGGGCCGAGATGAGCTCCTCTTTCCCGCCGAAGGCTTTCTCGTTCTTCTTTTCGTCGATGACGATGCCGAGGGCTTCCTTCACCCGGTCGAGGACGAGCTTCCGGTAGAAGGGGCTATTCTCCCCGATGCCGGCCGAGAAGACGATGAGGTCGACCCCGCCGAGGCGGACGAAGTACTGCCCGATGTAGTCGGCGACCCGCCGGGCGAAGAGGTTGCTGGCCGTGATGCAGCGTCTATCGCCCTTGAAATAGCCCTCCTCGACGTCGCGGGTATCGTTGGAAAGGCCCGAGACCCCAAGGAAGCCGCTCTTTTTGTTGAGAAGGTCGTAGACTTCCGCGCTCGAGAGGCCCATCTGCTCGGAGAGATAGTAGGAAACCGAGGGGTCGAGGTCCCCGGAGCGGGTGCCCATCATGACCCCGCCGAGGGGGGTTCGGATGGCGGCGAGCGAAGAGCCGCTTCCGAGGTGGCACGTGATGATCCGGGTCCCCTTATGGCCCCCGAGATAGGCGGCGATGGCCTTTTCGGCAAGGTAGCGGTGGGAAGTGCCGTGGGCCCCGTAGCGCCGGCAGTCGTACTTCTCGCTCAGCTCGTAGGGAATCGGGAAGAGGTAGTCTTCCTCTTCCATCGTCTGGTGGTAGGCGGTATCGAAGACGGCGACGGCGACGGCCTCCGGGACGGCTTCCTTGAAGGCGTGGAAGCCCATGAGATGGGCCGGCGCGTGGAGGGGATCAAGGGGGGTGAGGTCGGCGATCTTCTTTTCCGTATCCGCATCGAAGAGGGCGGATTTGCTGAAGTATTTGCCGCCTTGGACGACCCGGTGGCCGATGGCAACGATGTCGTTCTTGTCCTTGACGATGCCTTTCGAGGTGAGGGCATTGAGGATCAGTTCGACGCCCTTATGGTGGTCCATGATGGGGAGGACTTCCTTCGTCGTTTCCCCGTTGTAAGTAAGCTTGAAGATGCCGTCCTCGTGGCCGATCCGGTCGACGAGGCCTCCGCAGACGACTTCAAGGCCCTCGAGGCGATAAAGCTTGTACTTGAGGGAGCTGGAGCCGGCGTTGACGGCCATTACCAATTTGTCTGACATAACTTTCCTTTCGTTAGCGATAGGATTTTAGGCTAACTTCACCCTTAAAACCATGGATAACGCGGCCCTGAAGGGGAAAGCGCCCTCTTTGTGGTGTCCCGAATGGTCAAAATGGTGGCCTTTTGGTGGCGTCTTTTGATCGAGGCCCCCTTTTGAAAAAGTGTAAAACACGTTTTCAGAAAATAGGCACGGCTTGCGTCAGTGAGCTGCTATCTGCCCCCTTGATTCTTGTTGCGAACTTTGGACTTCTCATCCTTTATACTAGGATCATGGAATTCGTCCTCGAGGTTCTCTTCGTCGTCATCTTTGAACCGGCCCTCTACATGGTGAGCCGCATCTTTCCCGGGAAGAGGGGCAGCCGTGCGGTCAAAGTCGTTTCCTCGGTCTTGGCCATCGTCATCTTCCTTATCTTGATCGGCCTTGTCTTCGCTGGTCTCGTCCTCATGACGACTTCTTACTGGGATCTAGGCGTCATCCTTCTCTCGGTGGGTGCCTCTCTTCTTTTCGTCGAACTTGCCATCGGGGCTGTTTTTGCCTACCGGAACATTGGGAAGGACGACCCGATCGAGTTCTGATTCTTGCTCCTTTGGCCAAAACAGGGACAAGAATATATCCAAAAGAGCAAGAATATTTGCCAAAGGAACAAGAATATTGACAAAAGAGCAAAAATATTTATGATTTAGACATGGATAAGACCTTTCTTGAGAATCTTTCTGAAGACAGTCAGGTTGAACTTAAGGCCTGTGCAAACAAACTTCCGGCGTCTTTTTGGGAAACATACTCCAGCTTTGCCAATTGTTCCGGCGGTACGATTTACCTTGGAATCGAGGAAGAGAAGAAAGGCCCCAATAAACTAACAGGGATTAAAAATCCTGAAGAAATTAAGAAGGTCATTTTTGATACGGCCAACAATCATTCCAAGGTTTCAACCAATCTTCTGACTGGCAAAGACATTGAGTCGGTTGATATTGATGGTCATGTCATCTTGGCTGTTCATATTCGGCCGGCCACCACGTATGAAAGGCCCGTTTACATTGATGGGAATCCGTTCTTTTCCTATCGACGGGACGGCGAAAGCGACCACCGATATAGCGAGGCTGAAGTTAGGACTCTCCTGACAATGTCTGTTTTGCCGTCGCAGTCGCTGGACTTTGCCATCTCATCGGCAAGGGTAAGGTTAAACGAACTCGATGATGGATCCCTACGCGATTACCGAAAGCTATATGAATCCCTGCATGGGAGCATGTCTTTCTCCTCATTGAGCAACGAGGAATTCTTTTCCCGCGTCGGAGCCCTCCGGAAGGAGGGGAATGAGTACTTTGCTACCAATGCCGGGCTTTTGGCCTTCGGGAATGCCAATCTCATTCGACTTGTTTTCCCAAACTACTTCCTCGACTACACCCTTACGGACGGGCAAAGCAGCAAATGGAATGAGCGTTTTGTAAGCGACGATCCTTCCTGGAGCGGCAGCCTCTATTCCTTCGTCAAGCTTTTGAACATGCATCTCAATGCCAATTTGAGCGCGCCCTTCCTTTTGAAAGACGGGCTTAATGTCGGCAAGAGCCTCCTCTTCCAGGCCGTCCGGGAAGCGGTGCTCAATGCTGTTTTCAATGCTGATTTTTCGCTTCCCGGCGGCATCAAGGTGGCTTTAAGCCCGCGGGAAGTCCTTGTCAGGAATCCCGGGTACTTGATGCTTCCCCTGGAAAGAGCCATGCAAGGGGGCTTTTCCAACCCGCGGAACCCCTGTTTAGCCACTATCTTCCGGTCAATCGAGTACGGCGACCGGGCTGGAAGCGGCATCCCGACCATGTTCTCGAGCCTTCATGAACTTTCTTATCCCGATCCCGTCTACCGCGAAGACCCTGATCTTGTGGCGACTGAAGTCCGTATCGTGCTAGTCCCAGGCCTTGGCAACTCCGGGCTTCTTCTCCGGGCCCTCGTGTGTTCTCGAGGTGGGCTCTCCATCGAAGAACTTCAGGCAGCGACCGGCTTTGGGCGGAAGAAAATCCTGGCCTGCCTCGACGACCTTTTGGGCAAGGGCCTAGTCGTGGACAACGGCCGCAAGACCAAGGGCAGGAAGTTCCTCAAGTCTTGGTCGATGGCCTGATTCTTGCTCCTTTGGCCAAAACAGGGATAAGAATATTTCCAAAAGAACAAGATTATTTCCGAAAAGAGCAAGAATAATAGTCAAAGGAACAAGAAAGTTGCATTGATTCAGGATGCCAGATGACATCCTTTTTCAATAGGCCAAATTGCCGATTGCGCTTGAAACGGCCGCGGTTTCCTCAACCTTTGCTTTTGCGCCTCCCTCAAGGGAAGCCTTTTTGTGGAAGCGGTTGCCGCTTCCCCTAGGCGGCATCGAAGAGCCCATGGTATGAAACTCACCAATGAGTTTTGGCTGGGCAATCGCTTATCAATCGTCGAACATGCGGTACAAATCCCGAAAAATTTTTAATTTGTACCACATAGCCATCGATATCCCTTCTAAGAAAACCGGCCTTGTAGGCAGTCTCGGCCCTAGATTGTTATGGCTAGCAGGGGAAGAGCTCGAGAAATCCCCCTCACGTGCACGCAAGGGCATGACTAATCGTTTTCTTTGATTTAGGATATCGCTAGTGAAAAAGGAGAAACCTTGATTCAGAAAGGAAATCGCTATGGCATATGGCATTCTTTATGACTTTTTGATGGGTCAGACGACCGAGGCCTACAAGTACTTCGGCGCCCATTTCGAAGAACGGGAAGTGGGGGAAGGAAAAGACAAACGCAAGGTCAAAGGCGTCGTCTTCCGCCTCTATGCGCCGCTCGCGAGCGACGTTTCCGTCATCGGCGAGTGGAACGGCTGGGACGTCCGCGTCAACAAGATGGGCAAGATCGACGAAAGCGGCGTCTTCGAAACCTTCGTCGAAGGCCTCGAGGACTACGAGAGCTACAAGTTCCACTTCAAGAACTGCTGGGGCGAGTACGTCGACAAGGCCGACCCCTATGCCTTCTATAGCGAGCTCCGTCCCCAGACCTGCTCCCGCCTCTTCGACTACCGGGGCTTCCCCTGGGCCGACGAGGAATGGATGAAGGGCCGCGACCGGAACTTCGGCAAGCCGATGTCGATCTACGAACTCCACCTCGGCAGCTGGAAAGGCAAGATCAACGGCCGCTTCCCGAGCTACGAGGAAGTCGCCGATTACCTCATTCCCTATATTCAGGAGACTGGCTTCACCCACGTCGAGATCATGCCGATCGTCCAATACCCCTTCGACGGGAGCTGGGGCTACCAGGCCACCGGCTTCTATAGTGTCGACAGCCGCTACGGCAACCCGAAGCAGCTGATGAGCTTCGTCGACCGTCTCCACCGGGCTGGGATCGGCGTCATCCTCGACTTTGCCCCCGTCCACTTCGCAAGCGACTACTGGGCCCTCAAGGAATTCGACGGGAGCCACCTCTACGAATACGGGGATCCCCATACCTACAGCCAGTGGGGGAGCCTCCTCTTCGACCTCGGCAAGGACCCGGTCCGGAGCTTCCTCATGTCGGCCATGAACTACTTCGTGAGCGAGTTCCACTTCGACGGCCTCCGGGTCGACGCCGTGAGCAACATCGTCTACTGGGACGGCAACAAACAAAACGGCGAGAACACCGGGGCGACCGAGTTCATTAGGCGCCTCAACGGGAAGCTCCACTACGAGCACCCCTCGCTCATGATGATCGCCGAAGACTCGACCGACTTCCCGGGCGTCACCCGGCCCGTCGAGTGGGGCGGCCTCGGCTTCGACTACAAGTGGGACCTCGGCTGGATGAACGACACCCTCAAGTACTACGCCAAGGACCCGATCTACAAGAAGTGGGAGCATAACAAGCTCACCTTCTCGATGGCCTATTTCTATAGCGACAACTTCCTGCTCCCCCTCTCCCACGACGAAGTCGTCCACGGGAAGGGCACCCTCATCAACAAGATGTACGGGGACTACGACACGAAGTTCGCTCTCTTACGGAACCTCTATACCTACCAGTTCGGCCACCCCGGCAAGAAGCTCAACTTCATGGGCAACGAGCTCGCGAGCTTCGACGAGTGGAACGAGCAGCGCTCCCTCCCCTGGGAACTCCTCTCCTTCCCGAAGCACGACTCGGTGAAACGCCTCATGAGGGACCTCAATCTCATCTACCGCGCCGAGAAGGCAATGCACTTCGAGGAACACAATCCCGCCCACTTCTCGTGGACGATGGTCGACAACCACGACCAGTCGGTCTTCGCCTTCCAGCGCCAGGTCGAGGATAGCGATCTCCTCTTCGTCTTCAACATGACGCCCAATTACTACGAGAACTACGATGTCCCCTGCCTCCGCGGCGGGGAGTACTACGAGCTCTTCAATAGCGACAAGGACGTCTACGGGGGCTATGGGACCCATAACGACTGGAACCACCGGACCTACGACGGGGGACCCGAGAACAAGCCCTTCCACCTGACGATCAAGATCCCTTCCTACGGGGCGATGATTTTCAAGCGGGTCGTCGGGGACGAGGAAAGGGCCTACTACGCCTCTCTCCGCGAGGCGAAGAAGCCATCCTCCCCGGAGACCATCGAAAGCGTCGGGGAAAAGGCCCCGGAGAAGAAAGCCAAGAAGGCCCCGGCTAAGACGAAAGCCGCGAAGCCGGCGGCCAAGAAGAAGGCCGTCACGAAAGCGGCCCCGAAAGAAAAGAAGCTGGCTTCGAAGGCCATTAAGCCCGCGGCGGAAAAGGCCCCGGCCAAGAAAAAGGCAGCCCCGAAGAAGGCCGCCGGAAAGAAAGCCGCCGCTAGGTAAGCGGCGCAATCAAAAGAAGAAAGGACAACGACCAAACATGATGTTCGATAGCGTGAAAGCCTTCAAGGAGGAATTCGCCCGGCGTCTCAGCGAGAAGTTCGGCCGGACCGTCGAGGATTCCCACATCACCGAGCGTTACGACGTCCTCGGGGAGATGGTCCGCGATTACGCCGGCTATTCCCTCCGCGACTCGATGGAAGACGTCAATAAGCACGGGCGGAAGCAGCTCGTCTACTTCTCGATGGAATTCCTCATCGGGCGCCTCCTTCTCAACAACATGCAGAACCTCGGGGTC
>CASFWS010000070.1 GCA_949298295.1 uncultured Bacillota bacterium
CAGCTCCTGAGCTTTTTCAATGGAACCCTGCATCCCTTTTTCTCCCGGAGTTCCTTCCGGTGGGCCCTGGAGTCGATGTCTTCGCTGTCGAAGCGGAAGCTCTCGGTCTACCTTTACGAGGGCTATTGGAAGGACGTCGGCACGGTGGCGAGCCTCCATCAGGCCAACATGGACCTCCTCATGAGCGCCGGGACGACGAACCTCTATACCGTCCAGGGCGACAACCGCATTTACAGCGAGGACGCCCATTCGACCCCGCAATACATCGGGGCCAAGGCCTCGGTAAGCGATTCGCTCATCAACCAAGGGGCCCAAATCCTCGGGAAGGTCCGCCACTCGGTCGTTTCCGGGGATACCCTCGTCGAGGAAGGGGCCACGGTCGTCAACTCCGTTCTCATGAACGGGGCCGTCATCCGGAAGGGGGCGACCGTCTACGATTCGATCGTCGGGCCCGATACCCTCGTCGACTACAACGAAAAAGTCAACGTCGAGCGCGACGGGATCGCCCTCGTCGTCAACGGAAAGGCGGCCAGACTATGAGCCAGATCATCGGACTTCTCAATTGCCACAATTCCCCTGAGCTCGGGGGACTCACTTCCTCCCGCCCCCTGGCCTCGACTTCCTTCCTTGGGCGCTTTGCCTTCTGCGATTTCGCCCTCAGCAACTTCTGCAACGCCGGGATCGACGCCATCGGGGTCCTTGTCAAGGACCATCAGCGCTCGATGCTCAAGCACATGGGCAATCTCTCGAGCTGGACCAACAACACGAAGATCGGCCGCGAGGTCATCTTCTACAACGAGCGCGGCATCCTGAACCCCGCCTACAACACCGATGTCGCCAACGTCAAGGAAAACGACTGGGTCCTCTACGATTCGCAAGCCTCGACTATCGTGGTGGCCGCTCCCCACGTCGTCGCCAACATCGACCTCCGCCCGATTATCGAGGAGCACCTCGCCCGCGGGGAGGACGCCACCTTCGTCTACAAGCCGATCAAGGACGCCGACAAGGAATTCATCGGCTCCTACGTCTTCAAGGTCGACAAGGACGGTTACATCCTCGAGACGGCGAAGAACGCCGGGCGGAAGAAGGAAGCCAACGTTTCCCTCGAGGTCTGGATCATGAAGCGGGACGTCCTCTTCGAGATCCTCCGGGCCCATGAGCGGGTCGACATGTCCTTCGGCTTCCGCGAGACGATGGAGTATCTTCTCAAGGCCGGGAAGTTCAAGTTCCGGGCCGTCCCGTGGACCGGCTATGCCCGGCGCTTCGACTCCTTCAAGCATTACATCGACTATTCCTTCGAGATGCTTAACCCGGAAATCGCCTCTTCCCTCTTCGTCAAGGACCGCCCGATCTACACTTTGACCCACGATACCCCGCCGGCCATCTACGGGGCCAAGGCCAACGTGAGCGACTCCTTCGTCTCCAATGGCTGCATCGTCGAAGGGACGGTCCGCCACTCGATTATCTGCCGGGACGTCAAGGTCGGGAAGGACGCGGTGGTGGAAGACTCGATCGTTTTCTCCAACGTCTCGATCGGCGACAAGGCGACGGTCAAGAACTGCGTCATCGACAAATACTCGATCATCACCGCCCGCCACGCCATCGAGGGCGATGCCAAGACGCCGATTTACCTCAAGCAAGGAGCCATCCTATGAAAATCGCCATGGTCGCCAGCGAGTCCCTCCCCCTTTGCAAGACCGGAGGGCTCGCCGACGTCGCCTTCTCCCTTAGCAAGGCCCTCGTGAAGGCCGGGGACGAGGTCGTCGTCGTTTTGCCTTTCTACCAGACGATTGCCGACCGCCACCTGAAGCTTCAAAAGCTCGGGGGCTTCTTCGTCCAGATGTCTTGGCGCCAGCAAGGAGCCGCCGTCTTCTCCTATGAGAACGAGGGGGTGAGGTTTCTCCTCATCCAGAACGACTACTACTTCTCCCGGGAATCCCTTTACGGTTATAACGACGACGGCGAGCGCTTCGCTTTCTTCTCCCTCGGGGCCCTCGAGGCCCTGAAAGTCGCCGGCTTCCGGCCCGACGTCATCCACGTCCACGACTGGCAAAGCGCGATGATCCCTTGCCTTCTCAAGAACCGGGAAGATCCCTACTTCGACCATGCGAAGACGGTCCTTACCATCCATAACCCGGCCTTCAAGGGGATGCTAGACAAGTACTTCCTGAACGATTTCTACGGCTTGAGCGACGTCCTCTTCGATTTGGGGGCCGTCCGCTTCGAAGGGATGGTCTCGACCCTCAAGTCCGGCATCGTCTTCGCCGACAAGGTGACGACGGTCTCCCCGACCCACCGGGAAGAGCTGCTTACTCCGGCCTTCTCCCAGGGGCTCGACGGGGTGCTTCGCCTCCGGGAAAAGGATTTCGTCGGGATCCTCAACGGGATTGATACCGAGGAATGGAACCCCCGGACCGATGTCTACATTGCCCAGAACTACGGGAAGGGCAAGGATCTCGAGGACGCCAAGCACCTCAACCAAAGCGACCTCCTTTCTTCCTTCGGGGTCAACTGGATGGGCGGGCCCGTCTATGGCCTCGTCTCCCGCCTTTCCTTCCAGAAGGGAATTGGACTCGCCATCCGCTCGATGCGGCGAGCCTTGGCCCACGGGGCCAATTTCCTCGTCGTCGGGAGCGGCGAGTACGAGCTCGAGCAGGAACTCGAGGCGCTCCGGCGCGAGTACTCGGGGACGATGGGCATCTACATCGGCTACAACAACGCCCTCGCCCACAAGATCTACGCCGGGAGCGACTTCTTCCTCATGCCGAGCCTCTTCGAGCCGTGCGGGATTTCCCAGATGATCGCCCAGCGCTACGGCACCCTTCCGATCGTCCGCTACACCGGCGGTCTCTCCGATACCGTCCACGGCTACCGCGACCTCGGCTCTTCGAGGCCTGACGGGCTGGCTTTCCGCGACTATAATGAGCAAGGCCTCGACTACGCCATCGGCCTCGCGGAGGAAGCTTATTCCAACCAGGGGCTCTATTACGAGATGGCGCGCTGGGCCATGGGCCTCGACCGCTCGTGGAAGAAATCGGCCGCCCGTTACCGCGACCTCTACCGTTCGATCGCCTAGGCCCCCGCAGGGAGGTCTTTTATGAGTTACGACCATAAGCGCATCGAGAGCAAGTGGCGCGCCGCCTACGAGGAAAAGGAGCCTTACCGCTGCGACGTCGGCGACTTCTCGAAGCCGAAGTTCTACGCCCTCGACATGTTTCCCTTCCCCTCGGGGCAGGGGCTCCACGTCGGGCACCCGGAAGGCTATACGGCGACCGACATCGTCTCGCGGATGAAGCGGATGCAGGGCTACAACGTCCTCCACCCGATGGGCTGGGATGCCTTCGGCCTCCCGGCCGAGCAATTCGCCATCAAGAACAACAAGCACCCGGAAGCTTTCACGAGGAAAAACATCGACCATTTCCGCGAGCAGCTCAAGATGCTCGGCTTTTCCTACGACTGGTCGCGGGAAATCGCGACCATCGATCCGGATTATTACAAGTGGACCCAATGGATCTTCGTCGAGCTTTTCAAGCACGACTTGGCCTACGTTTCCGACGTTCCGGTCAACTATTGCCCGGAACTGGGGACCGTTTTGGCTAACGAAGAGGTCGTCGACGGGAAAAGCGAGCGCGGCGGCTACCCGGTCGTAAGGATGCCGATGCGGCAGTGGATCTTGAAGATCACCGCCTACGCCGAGGAGCTCGAGAAGGGGCTCGGAGGCCTCGACTGGCCGAAGTCGACTCTCGAGATGCAGAAGAACTGGATCGGCCGCTCCTCCGGGGTCGAGATCACTTTCGGCGTTGCCTTTACCGACCTCTCTTTCAAGGTGTTCACCACCCGGGTCGATACCCTCTTCGGGTGCACCTATTGTTGCTTGGCCCCCGAGCATCCCCTTCTCAAGTCGATCGTCCATCCGGACTGCAAAAAGGCCGTCGACGCCTATTTGAAGGAAGCGGCCGCGAAGAGCGATTTGGCCCGCATTTCCGCCTCGGAAAAAGAGAAAACGGGGGTTTTCACCGGCGCTTATGCCGTCAATCCCATCAACGGGCGGAAGATCCCGATCTACGTTGCCGATTACGTCCTCGGGAACTACGGCTCCGGGGCCGTGATGGCCGTCCCGGCTCACGATGAGCGCGACTATCAGTTCGCGAAAGCCCACGGGCTCGAGATGGTCCAGGTAATCGAGGGCGATGTTTCCGAGCACGCCTACGAAGGCGACGGAAAGCACATCAATAGCGCCTTTGCCGACGGCCTTGACATCGCCGGGGCCAAGAAGGCCATCCTCAACAAGCTCGTCGAGATGAGGCGGGGCGAGGAGAAAGTCAACTACAAGCTCCGCGATTGGATCTTCTCCCGTCAGCGTTATTGGGGCGAGCCGATTCCGATGCTTTCCGACATGAAGGGCGGGGAAGTCCCCCTTTCGGAAGGCGAGCTCCCGCTCACCCTCCCTCCCCTTGAGGACTTCACGCCGACCCGCGACGGGAAGCCGCCCCTTTCCCGAGCCCCGGAAAGCTGGCTCCACGTGAAGAAGGACGGCAAGGACTACGTCCGGGAGACGAACACGATGCCCCAGTGGGCCGGTTCCTCATGGTACTATCTCCGGTACATCGATCCCCATAACGACAAGTGCCTTTGCGACAAGCATCTATCCGACCACTGGATGCCGGTCGACCTCTACGTCGGCGGGGCCGAGCACGCCGTCCTCCACCTTCTTTACGCCCGCTTCTGGTACAAGTTCCTCCACGATATCGGGGTGGTAAGCGGTACTGAGCCTTTCAAGCGGCTCGTCCATCAGGGGATGATCCTCGGGGAAAACGGGGAGAAGATGTCGAAAAGCCGCGGCAACGTCGTCAATCCCGACGACATCGTAGCCGATTACGGAGCCGATAGCCTCCGCCTCTTCGAGATGTTCGCCGGCCCCTTGAACGAGGTGAAGCCGTGGTCGACGACGGGTCTTGCCGGTGCCCGGCGCTTCCTCGAACGGGTCTACCGCCTCGTCGACGAGGAACCCTACGTCTCAAGGATAAGCGAAAGCAACGACGGCTCGCTCGAGCGTTCCTACCACGCGATGGTGAAGAAGTGCACCTCCGACTTCGAGAACCTTTCCTTCAACACGGCCATCGCGGCGATGATGGTTTTCGTCAACGACTGCTACAAGGCCGAAACCCTCTATCGTCCTTACCTCGAGGGGTTCATGAAGATCCTCTCCTGCATCGCCCCCTTCATCGGGGAGGAAATGTGGGAGAAGCTCGGCCATCAGGGCCTCATCGACTATGAGCCTTGGCCGACCTACGACGAGAGCAAGCTCGCCGAGGCGACGGTCAAGGTCGCCCTCTCGGTCAACGGGAAGGTCCGCGACGTCCTCCTCCTTCCGAAGGACGCCGACGAGGAAACGGCCCGGAAGGCCGCCTTCCTCTCCGCGAAAGCCAAGCCGTATCTTGACGGCAAGAGCATCCGGAAGTTCATCTACGTCCCCGGGCGCATCGTGAACGTCGTCGTCGGCTGAGCCTGGCGCTAATCCCTCGCGGCCCCCTGCGGGCCGCTTTTCTTTGCTGTTCTTAGCCTCCATCCCCAGGAAAAGTGGCGAAATTATCATTGATATTTTTTTCAATTCCCATACGGTGAAAGGGGCGGAGGGAAAAGATTCCCACGGGAAGTTTCCTTCTTCCACCCGTTTTGGGAGGAACATTGATGTTCAGGAAAACGTGGCTTCTCATTTCGCTCGTCCTCTCTTCTTGCTCGCTTCCCGGGGAGATCTCCGACCGTTCTTCTTTGCCGAGCGAAGAGACGGCTTTTGCGTGGGCTTTCGAGGAAGAAACCTACGTTCCCTCCCTTGATCCCTCGGCCAACCGGATCGGCATCATCGGCGGGACTGAGCGAATCGTGACGACGAACCTCGTCTTCTATCAAGGCTACGACGACATAAACGACGACGAGCCCTACTTTTACCGCG
>CASFWS010000071.1 GCA_949298295.1 uncultured Bacillota bacterium
CAGGCGGCGGAACTCCGGCGTGCCGCCAAGGATCCCCAACTCTTTGGGCACCTTCTGGCCAGCAAGGGCCCGGATAAGCCCCTCTTCTCCCGCGCGCTGTTCAAGAACCTTTCCGTTCAAAACAACGACATGACCATCGCGCTGGAGCTGCTGGACAACAGCTGGACGCAGGAGCAGGACACGCAGACCATTACCGGCACGATGACCAATCTTCTTGTCCCGAAATCCGTATTCCTCAAAAGCAGTCCCCGTCCTGTGGCTCTTCCCGGTCTGAAGGAATTTCGCTTCAACGCCTCCGCTACGCAAACCTTCTCGGGCAAAGCGTCCCATATGAAAGGAAATATCGTGGCGGACTCCCTCTGTGACCTGGACTACAGCTACGAAATGCAGGGCAAGAGCGTCCTGGGTCCCTGGACGGCACTGCGCCATCTGGATATCCGTCTGACGGACAAGGGCCTCATGCCCATCCTCGCCTGCAATATCAACAAGGACCCGGCCGCCGCCCAGATGGGCATGGAAGCTCTGACCCAGATGGTCGCCGCCAATCTGCCCAACGGCGAGACGCTCCTGCCCCCGCTCAGGAAGTTCGTTGCCAATCCCGGCGAGCTGAAGATAGGCATCACCGGCGATGAGTGGATCCCCGTCCAGACCAATAATCCCCTGTGGCTCCTGCAGGCCGTGACGCGCCTGCGCATAGAATCCACACCGGGCAAGAGCTCGCTGGCCGACCTTGTCAAAGCCCAGCTGGAAAAGGCAGGGAACTAACCGATGCAGACCCTCTGGCTCAACAAAGGTGAGGATCGCCGTCTGCGTGCCGGACATCTCTGGGTATTCGGCAATGAAGTGGACAGCAAGAAAAGCCCCCTTTCCGCCTTCACGCCCGGCGAAGCCGTCACGGTCCGGGATTCTCGCGGCGGCGTCATCGGCAGCGCCTTCGTCAATCCGCATTCGCTCATCTGCGCCCGGCTCTACAGCCGTGCCCCGGATACGGAACTGGATGCCGACCTCCTGCGGCAGCGCCTGCAGACGGCGCTGGCGCTGCGTGCCCGTCTCTTTGACCAGCCGTTTTACCGTCTCTGCCACGGGGAAGGCGATCTGTTGCCCGGCCTTATCGTCGACCGCTTCGACGGTCACTTGACCCTGCAACTGGGTACGGCCGGCATGGAGACTCGTCGCCATCTCCTTGCGGATTGCCTGGACGAGCTGCTGCATCCGGCTTCCCTGCTCTGGGACAATGATCTGGCTTCGCGTTCGCTGGAAGGCCTTTCCCGCGACAACGTCCTGGACGGGCCGGTCCCCCAGCGGCTGGAACTGCCCGCTGTTTTTCTCTGTCAGATAGACCCGCCGGCCGGTCCCCTCGTCATAGAAGTAGTACCGGCCCAGCCAGTCCGGCAAAAGGGCCTTGCCGATGCCGGCCTGGTCCCGCGCCAGAAAGGCCCCGGCCGCGGATTCCCGGATGAGAAGCTCATGGAGGGAAGAGAGATCGCCGTGGATGTCGCTGGCAATGACGTATCTCATCCGGCGATTTCCGCAAGGCATTCGACGAAGGCGATGCCCGCCTCCTTTTCGCCGCTCAGGACGCTTTTTTCGAAGGAATGGAGAGCCTCGATCCCGCCTTCGATCCGCCCTTTGTCGAGCCGAGCGAGGGTCTTTTCGGCGATCTTGGCCCGGTAGGGATGGACCCCGAGCTCCTCGGCGGCCCGATCGCTATTGAGCCCCTGGGAAAGGAGGTAGCGCATCTGACTGAGGAAAAGGAGCTGCTTGAGGACCATCCGAGCGAGGAGAATCGGCTCGACCCCGCCTTCCCGGAGGTCGGCGGCAATCTTGAAAGCCTTCGCCGAATCGGATGAGAAAAGGGCGTCGGTCAAGGCGAAGGCATTGCTTTCCAAAGGCCGATGGACGAGGGAAACGATTTCCTTTCGGGAAAGGGTCCCGCCCTGCCCTTTGTAGGAGAGGAGCTTTGCCCCCTCGCTTAGGAAACGGGCATAGTCCCCTTCAATCCGCTCGAGGAGTTCCGCGGCGGCCCCGCTTTCGAGAGAAACCCCCCGCTTCGCGAACCACGAGTCGATAAAGCGGAGCCACTCGCTCTCGGTGAAGGGCTTGACTTCCTTGACCGCCGCCTTGGCGGCCAAAAGGGCTTTCACCAGCGGGCTTTGGCGGTCGATTTCCCCGTAATGGAGGATGTAAAGATCGACGGAAGGGTCGGCGTGCCCAAGCCACTCGATGAGCGGGTCGAGGCTCGAGGGCCCCTTCTTCTTCCGGCCCTTGCCGGAGGTGCCGAGGGGAAGGTTGGTCGCGACGACGAGCTTCCGCTCGAAGCCGAGGGGGAGGCTCGTCAGCTCGTCGAGCAAGGCCTCGACCCCCTCCTCGCCCACGTCGATCTCGACGTAGTTCATCGCCCCTTTCTTGATTGGGGAAGCCTTGAGAAGCTGCCGGAGGGCGCTTTGGGCCATCGCCGGCTGAACGGCGCTTAAGAAGAAAACCATTGCTACGATTATAGAGCAAAGCCCGTCGCCTTACTCCCAATCAGTTCGATCGTCCCCTCCAAATCGGTCCGGCGTACTCGAATTTCGAGGGCTTTCAGGCGCGAAAGGACCTCGCTATCGGGGTGCCCATAGCGGTTTCCTTCCCCGCAGCTGACGATGGCAAGGGAAGGGTCGACGGCCTCGAGGAAGGAATAGGAAGAGGAAGTGTCGGAGCCATGATGGCCGATTTTCAGGACGTCATGGCGGGAAAGCCCCTCGAGGAGAAGGCGGTGCTCGACCTCCTTCGGGGCGTCGCCCATGAGGAGGAAGGAAGTCCCGCAAAGCTCGAAGGAAAGGACGAGGGAGGAGGCGTTTTCCTCCTCGGAGGCCCCGGCCAAGGGATTGAGATTGACGATTTCTACCTCCCCGAAGGAATAGGGAAAGCCCTCGGGTCCCCGGATCACCTCCCCGACCGGGAAAGATGATGCAAGGGAGGAGGCCGCCCCATCGTGGTCGAAGTCCCCATGGGTGAGGATAAGGGCGTCGAGGCGGTAGATCCTCTCCTTCCGGAAATAGGGAATGAGCACCTCCTCCGCCATGTCGAAGGAAAGGTTCCCGCCGGTATCGACGAGGACGTTATGCATCCCGGAGGAAAGGAGGATGGCGTCCCCTTGCCCGACGTCAATGAAAGTGACTTTCGCAAGGGCGAGATTGGCCAAAGGGACGTAGTTCAGGGCCCCGAGGGCCAACCCGACCAAGACCGTCCCCCGGAAGAAGAGGCGGGCCCCACTTTCGAGGAAGAGGAAGGCGAGGAAGAGAAGGAGGCAGTAAACGGGCACGGCGAGGGCGGGATCCCCGGGGACGGGAAGGGCGAGGTCGGCCTTCGAAAGGAAAGTCCCGGCTTTCCCGAGGAAGGCGGCATAGGCATCGAGGACCCGCGGGAAGGGCACGGTCAGGAAGGAGAGGAGGCTCAGGAAATGGAAGGGATAGACCATCGGGGCGAGGAAGAGGGAATATAGGGGGGAGAGAAGGTGGAATTCCCCGCCCGCGACGAGGACGGGAAGAATAAGGGATAAGGAAAGGAGGCTCCCGTAGATCCCCCGCTTCTTCCAGCCGGCATGGCGGACGAAGCCCGAGAAGGCAAAGGCAAAGGATATCGCGTAGCCAAGGAGGAAGCCGTCGTCGAGGGCCAAACGGAAATCGATCGCCAAAAGGAGGGCGGCCGAGACGAGGGGCGGGACGAGGGCCGGCACCTTCTTTCCCCGCCGCCCGAGGAAAAGGCGGGCGCCCCGGGCGAGGAGGACGCGGGCAATCCCGGCCTTGAAGGGGTAAAGGAAGCTCAGGCCGATTCCGGCCCCGAGGCAAGAGACGGAACTCTTCTTCCGGTCGAATTTGAGCCCGAGGACGTACTCGAGCCCCCGGAGGAAGGCGGCGAAAAGGGTTCCCGAGCCGGAAAGGTAGAAGAGGGCCCCGGCCGCCTCGAAAAGAGAAAGGGTCGCGGCCGAGGCGTCGCGCCGGCCGAAGAGGAGGGAGTCGACGAGGTAGCCGGTTTCCGCCTCGAAGGAAGCAAGGAAGGCGCGCCCCCGTTCCCGGAGGCGGAAGGGAAAGGCGAAGAGGGAAGAGACCTCCGCCCCTTCGATCTCCCGGTAGATCCCCTTCTTATTCAGGTATTCCTCGAAGGAAAAGCGGCCTTCGTAATGGGCCATCTCCAGATTGACAGCGGTTCCCTCGACCCGGACGAGGTCGAAGCGCTCGCGGAGGCAGCCTTCCTCGTAGACGATGTAGCGACCAGCGAACGTCTCGAGGAGGAAATAGGAATCCCGGGCGTCGATCACGAGGCCCGAAAAGGAGCCTTCCCCCTCCTTCCCCCGGCTCTGGAGGAGGTTCAAGGCCGCCCCGAGGGCGAAGGACGAGGCGCAAAGGAGGGCCAGAAGGCGCATCCGGCCCTTTTTCGGGACGGCAAGGAAAAGGAAGAAGGGCAAAGCCAAGAAGGCGTAGGCCCCGAGGGCGAAGGCGAGGCGCGAGGCGAGGACGAAGGAAAGGAGGGTCAGGACAAACCCGGCGGGCCCGGCTAGTCGCGCAAGGTCACGTAGTCTTTGCACTTCTCGAAGGTCGCCGTCCCGATGCCCTTGACGTCCTTCAGCTCCTCGATCCGCCGGAAGAGGCCGTGGTCGTTCCGGTAGGCGACGATGGCCTCGGCCACCGAGGTCGAGAAGGCGCTCACCCCTTCGTCGAGCTCGCTTTTCGAGGCGGAATTGATGTTCACCTTCGGGATCGGCTCGGTCGCGCAGACGTCGGTGAGGTCGAAAAGAGGGGCGATATAGAAAGTCATCTTGCTCTCGAGAACGAAGGAAGTGTCGTAGGCCCTCGCATCGGCGTTCCCGTTCGTCCCGCCGGCGCTCGCGATGAGGTCGCTTAGGGTCGCGCCCTCCTCGAGAAGGTAGGTCCCCGGCCGGGCCACCTCCCCGGAAATGGTGGCCTGGACGTTGCTTTCCCCTTCCAGGACGTAGCTATTGGAATCATTCGGCTCGACGATGTCGGTCGTGATGGCGTCGACCCCGGCCAAGGCAACGAGCATGACGACGGTTATGGCCAAAACGGCGATGATGATCTTGAACATAAACAACCTCCCACCTCTAAATAGGGCGGAAGGGCGGCTTTGGGCCCTCGGAAAAGGAAAAGGCGGCCCCGGGGGCCGCCTTCCCTAGAAGAGGCAAATCAAAGCGTCCGTTCGATCCGGACGATCTCGACGTCGTAAGGATGGGCCGCCTCGACGTGGCAGATGTCCCCCGCCCCGTGGCCGAGGAGGGCCTTCCCGAGGGCCGACTCGTTGCTCACGAGGGGGATCTCGGCCAAGGGATCGGCCTCGATGGTACCGGAAATCTTGACGGTGCCGTTCCTCCCGTCCTTCCGGTAGGTGACGAGGCTACCGAGGGAGACCTTCGAGGTATCGACCGAGATGTCGATGATGACGCAATGGGTCTTGATGTACTCGATTTCCTGGATCCGGGCCTCGATTTCGCTCTGGCGGTTCCGCGCGGCGTCGTAGTCGGCGTTCTCGCTAAGGTCGCCTTGGGCCCGGGCCGCCGAGAGGGCCGCGACGTTTTCCGGCTTCTCGACGTCGATGAGATGGCGGTACTCCTTCTCGAGCTTGTCGTAGCCATCTTGGGTCATTTGGATTTTTTCGTCCATCTTCTTTCCTCTTTTCTAACGCCGCGATTATAAAGCCCGCGGCTTCCCTTGAAAAGGGAAAGGGGCATTAGAGGGCTTCCCCGATCTTGGGGTCCTCCTCATAGGCCCTTAGGGTTTCCTCGGCCTCTTCCATTTCCTCTTCGCTTACGGCGGCGAGGGTCTTCCCGTCGCTCGTCCCCATGACGAGGACGGAATCCGGGTCTTCTTCGCG
>CASFWS010000072.1 GCA_949298295.1 uncultured Bacillota bacterium
GATTCCGAAGCAATCGGCGGCATCAACAAAGCCGACCGCCTGATCGTCAAAGAAGGCTATGTCGTCACTTCGCTTTTCGGTTCGTCCGGCTACGACTTTGTGATACCGGCCGCCTATCATGACCTTCCGATCATCGGGATCCATTACCGGGCCTACGAAACGCTCAAAAGCCTTTCCGGCCACGGGGGCAAGATCTATATCCGCATCGGTTTCTACGGCGACTCCATGGCTTTCGTCATGCCGCCCCATCGCTACAATGGCGGAAACAAGGTAAAAGTCGATTACTATGGCGAGTCCCACTACCATTATGTCAACCGTCCCTCCTCGGGACGCATGGCCGGGGCCATCAAAAATTGTGCCGACACCTACTACGGGGTTGCCTTTACCAACTACCCGGAATACGGCCCGCTGGCGGATCTGGCCAAAGTGGCCGGAACCCCGGTGAACGGCTATTCCTTCTACTCCCTTATGAACTTCGGGCGGGAAACGTTCCAAGCCCGGCTAAAGATTGCCGAAACGATCGGCACGGCCTATTACGATCCGGAGGAAGGCTTTGCCAATTCGTCCGAGGCGACGGAAATCTCGCTCATCCAATCGACCCCGGAAGCCATGAAAATGTATGGCCTCCGCTGCGTCGACGGCTGCCCTCAAGGCAAGGAAACGAATCCCCACTATTTCAGCTTCGAGGCCCTGAAAGTCGGGAAAGCCTACAGTCTCCCGCGCGGCAACTTTGCCTACGGAGCCCTGGCCGAGGACATCGATATCCGCCATTGGATGGACAAGTGCCATGCCGTTTTGGCCTTTTTCCACTATCGTCCCTCCCGTAAGACAATCGACATCGACTTTGCCTACAATCTCGTTCCCGGTGAGGAAGAAGTCGTCGATATCGGCGACTGCGCGGTGCACCGGGTCTACGGCATGTGCTAAGGAGGAGAAGAATGAAAAATCTATTTACGGGAATGCTGTCCTTTGCCTACCCGCTTCTCGAGGACATGGAGATCGGGATGGGTGGGGAGAGCCTCGCGCCTTTTTACGAGATCGCCGACCAGGAGCTTTCGTGCTTTCTTTTCCATCCAGACATCAGCGATCCCGACCGCGAGGCACGCTTCCTTCTTCTCGCCGATTACATCACCTCGGTTCCTTTCGGCCGAACCGGCTACGAGGAGGCTTGTCGGATTGCTGGAAAAATGGGATTGGACTTTCCTAATCTACGTTATGAAAAGACGGCCTTCCTCCTCTCCTTGGCCTATAAAAAGCCCGACCCTGAAACGGCCGCCTACTGGGCTCAGGAATTTGGCTTCGACGTCCTGGAAGAATGCACCATACCCAACGAGGATATGGAGAAAATCCGCGGTTACTTCAACAAGGCAAACCACGGCAAGTTCGATCCCCATTGCCTTGCCGATCTGGCTCGGGCCTTTGCTATTTTCGGCCACGAACTCGAAGCCCGCTTCGGCTTGCCGGGACTAAAGAACATGAACGAGGTCGAAAAGACCTTCGTGGCCTTCACGGTAGCCTTGGAGGAAACGTTCGAAGACGGGAAGGATTTCGATATCGACGCTTATCTGGCGATGCATTTCGAACCGCTGGTCCTCACGGACGCGGAGAAGACCTTCCTTGCGGCTCGCTTTCTCTCCTTGCAACGAGCGGAAACCGACATCTATTACGCGTACAACAAGCTGCTCAAAATCGTCGTGGCCAAGGAGAAGGAAAAGGCCGTGGCCCTCTTCATAAGCGGAGCCTGGCGGCCGGTCGGTCGGAAGTATCAGGGCTTCGATGCCGACGAGGAGAAAATCGGCCCGCGGGAAGCAGCTTTCCTCACGGACGGGCGTCTTTATTCCAATTAGCGCTTCTTTCGCGCTTTCCTAGCGTTTTCGTAGCAGTCGCCTTGCTAAAAAGGTTCCGAAAGAAGGAACCACGATGAAAAAGAAATCCACCACCATCCTCGGCCTCGCGGCCCTTGTTCTGGCAACCGGGACTCTCCAAGGCTGCTCCTTGAACGGAGAAGCCAGTTTCAAGGTGACCGTCGATCCGAGCAAATGCTTTAGAGTCAGCCACACGGACGTTGAACTGAGTGACGGAAGCGTCATTTCCTACAACGATTATTACGTCTACGCCAAAGTAGAGAACACCTCGAAGGGTGCCCTCTTCAATAGCACCATGAGCATGTCGTTCTACCAGCACCTTTATCCGACGGCCGTCAAGCAGGCCCCGGGGGAGGGCGGAGGCGTCGTCCTCGAAAATGACGAGGGGTATCAAAGCTTCCGGGCTTATAACCCCGATCAAGTCATCTACGCTATGGGGCTCAAGGATCGACCGGTCAAAGGCTACGTCAGCACCCTCGATGCCGGCGAAAGCCAAGAGGTTTACCTCCTACTGCCCGGCTATGCAGACAAACAGGACGTTAGCTACTCGGGACTAACGAAGATGGTCGGCGTTTGCGTAGGCAACCATGTCTTCGCGGATGTCTTCGGCGGCGATGACGTGTACACCTATTTCCGCGAATACGTCGAGGTCGAAACGGACGAGTAAGCAATTGAAAAGCCGGCCACGGGCCGGTTTTTCTCTTGCAAAAAGCGCTTTGATTTATCGCTTTAGGCTCTTCTGGCAATTTCTTCGCTTTCTTTCGTAAGCCATCTTCGGCCGGTGAGGTCGATGAGGAAACCTCCGATCGGAGCAGTAATGATGATGGCGAGGACGGCAATCGCGAGGACAATGCCACCACAACTGAGGCCCATCGAAAGGGCAATTCCGCCAATCGATGCTTGAACCGTTGCTTTTGGAAGATAGGCGAAGATGCAGAAAAGCTTTTCCTTGTAGTTCATCTTAGTGCCGAGGATACATAGATAAACGCCAAGGGAACGGAAAAGAAGGCCGATGAGAAGGACGAGAATACCATAGCCACCGCTCTCCATCACGTAGGTGAAATCCACCGCCGCCCCGACGAGGACGAAGAGGATGATTTCGAAGAACTTCCAAATGGCGTTATATCCCTTCGAAAGCTCCTTAGCTTTAGAAGGCAGCTTGTATAGAAGCAGCATCCCCATCGTCATGACCGAAAGGAGGGAGGAAATATCGAAATAAGTCTTCAGGACTTCCTCGAGGCCAAGCAGCAGCATCGAGGTGCCGAAGAAGATCAGTACGTTAACGGCCAAGGGCCAATTGGTGTGTCGATAAAGGAGCAGGAGCAGCAGGCCGACCCCGATGCCGAGGAGAATTCCGGAAACAATGGTCGCCGGGATCAAGGCAATCGACAAGGCGTTGAACGTGCCCTGTTTCACTATTCCTAAAAAGGCATAGAAGAGGACGATCGTATAAGTATCGTCGGCCGAAGACCCGGCTAGAATGATTTGGGGTATCGACTTACCGGTATAGTCGTCTTCGATGAGGGAAATCATCCTCGGGGAAACAACGGCCGGCGATACGGCTCCGAGGACCGAGCCGAGGAGGAAGCCTTCGAACCAGCCAAGGCCCAAGAGGTAGTGGGAAGCAATCCCCACCGCGACAATCTCAAAGGTTGCCGGGACGAAGCACATGAGGATAGCCGGGCGTCCCACTTTCTTCAGAGTCCGGAAATCGAGGCTCAGACCGCTTCTTGTAAGAACGACCACTAATGCAATCTGCCTAAGAGTCGAGGAAACGGAAAGCAGTTCCGGCGACAGAATCCCAAGGAGGCTCGGCCCGAGAAGAAAGCCGAGAACAATCATCCCGACGAAGCCCGAAAAGTGGATTTTCTCCAGCAAAAGGCCTATGAAAAAGCCAAGAATCAGGATTAGACCTAGCGATAGAAACGCCATTTGAAGCCTCACGCCCGGCCTTGGAAGGAATAAGCCCCTACAACAAAACGGCCAGGCCTTTCGTTGTAGAAGTCATCAGCTATCCAAGCGGTTCGGACCAATAAGGTCTAGGGAGACTCCATTCCCTGCGTAGATTAAAGACCAGCGGACTTTAAAAGGCAAAGGGAAACGTTTTAGCCCTTACGGCTCTTTTCGTTTCCGACTTTTGTAGACGAAGGCAAAGGCCACGACCAGCACGGCAGTGAGAACTACGGCCAGGACCGGAACTGCGACAAGAATGGCAAGATTATCGTTTCCACTCGGTGCCATGACGGTGACATTTACATAGGCTTCCTGACTCACCCCATTTTCGTCGGTTGCCTTGAAACCGATGCGGTAAGTGCCAGGCTTCGAGGGATCGACTTCATTGAGGATGACCTCAATGTCCGTGATGGGGTTTCCATCCTTATCGACGGCCGTGACGTATTTCAAAGCCTCGGCATCGTTCCAAGTCTCGCCAGCCGTGATCGTGATATCCGGCTCGACGGTGATGACCGGGCGGTCCGCATCGCCGATCTCCGGGGCTTCGAGGACCGTCACGTTGATCGTGAGATAACCCACTGCTCCTTGGGAATCGACAACCGAATAAGTCACTTCGTACTCCCCCGGCTTCGAGGTATCGACCGGGTTGAAGACGACCTGAATGTCTTTGGTCAGGTCCTCATCTTCCTCGTCGTAGGCGGTAATTCCTTCCAAGGCTTCGGCTTCCCCGAAGGTCGAGCCATAGGCAATGGTCTTGTCCGAACCAGAAAGGACCGGTACGGAATTGACGTTGACGAAATCCATATAGACGTAGGCATTTATGGTCTTGGTCGCAACGAGGCCATCGGAGTCGATAGTTTGGTAAGTCACCTCGTAGGTTCCGATCGCTGAACTGTCGATGTTGTGGGAAAGAACCTTTGCCTTGAGGCCTTGGTCATGATCGTCGGTAACACTCACGCCTTCGAGAAGAAGCTCATCGGTAATTTCGGTCCCGAGTTTGATGTACTTGTCCTCGGCCAAGATGGTCGGGGCTTCGTTGGACTCAGGCTTCGCGTAGATGGAGACATTGGCTTCAGTGGTCGAGGAGAGACCTCCGCTATCGGTCGCCTGATAGACGACCTGGTAGGTCCCGACGGTATCGTTCTGGATGTTGTTCGAAAGAACGATCGGTTGGATGTTCTCATCATGGTCGTCACTGACCGTGACGCCTTCGAGAAGCATCTCGTCGGTAATAACCGTTCCTTCTTCGAACCGCTTGTCCTCGGCATGGATGACCGGGGCTTCGTTGGGCTCGCTCGTCCCGCCGATTTCAAAAGTCCCGTCTTGGCTATAAACGACGTCGAAGGTCTCTTCGCCCGAGGCATCGTTCGCCGTGATGGTCGCATCCTTGCCCGGAACATAAAGATAGAGGCTTTGGTCGTCGGGATGGTTGGAATCGATGGCAAAATCCTGGTCCCCGACCTTCACGCTATGAACGTCCGGGATGTTGTCTAGTTTCAAAAGATAAACGGGTTCGAGTTGACGGTTCGAAGAACAGAGTTGCGACAATCTTACCATCTAAAATTTTCCGATTGGGATGTTTTTCAAACTCACACGCCATTTCAATTAGATACTCAATTTTTTCTTTTGAAAGGTTTGCAATGGTAACTAGATTCTGTTTCATATTTAGCGACTGATATGATTTATGCAAAAGTAAGGAAATACTTTGGAATATGCCCAACAAGGCATTCTTTTTATTGCCACTATTCCATGATGTTTAGAAGAAGATGAACGTCCTCTAATAAAATAGCTCATTGATACACAAGATTAAATCATACGTCGACTCACCAAACCGGGCAACATATTTTATTTGAAGAAAAATTACTGCAACTCATAAAAGCCCGTTAAAATAAAACACTATTT
>CASFWS010000073.1 GCA_949298295.1 uncultured Bacillota bacterium
AGCGGGATGTACGGCTCGACATGGTACCAAAGCTCCGACGGCACGCTTTACAAGACCGACTACGCGGTCCTCCTCCTCATGAGCGACGGGTCCTCGCTCTTTGCCGGGCTCGAGAGGGAATCGGGATACCGTACCTCGCTTTACCGTTACGACGGCCACCCCATCGACTACCTTCTCAACAAAACGGGCATGACCTACGCGGCTTCCAGGATCCAATCGGCCGTGGGGTGGGTGAACAATTTCGATCTCACTGATATCGCCGTGGCTTTTACTCCCAGCGAGGACTTTTCCTCCGTTGGGCGAGTGGCTTTCTGCGCTCTTTGGGCGGAGGAAGGGCGAATGGGCAAATGCGTTGTCGATAACGAGCAAATGGAAATCATCGGCGGGCTGAGCGAGGCCGTCTTCGAGGAGCGCATTCCCGTCGAGAGCCTCCGCGAGGAGTACGGGCCGGAATGGGAAAAGGAGCTCCGGAAGGAAGAAGAGGCGTCCGCTTCCTAGAAAACGAGGGACCGGCTTCCTTCCTTAGGCGGTAGGGGGCTCGGGCCTTTAGCCAAAACGCCCGGCAAAAAGCCGGGCTTTTTGCTATTTTTGCCGAAAAGAGAGGCCGTTATTTCGTCGAAGGACCGGCATCTTGGGGCCGGGCACCCCTTAACAGATCGAAGATTGTTGCTATCATTTGCTTAGCAAATGTTCAGAAGGGGGGACGTCATGGACGCTAGGTCACGGGAATCCGCTTCTTCCTCTTCTAGCGGCTTTTCCTGCAGGGGCCTCTCTTTCCGTTTCGAGGGGTCCTCGCCCCTTTCGTTCCCCGACCTTGAGCTAAAGGCCCCGGGCCTTTATTTCCTCGTCGGCCCCAACGGCTCCGGGAAATCGACTTTCCTCCGCCTTCTTTCCGGCCTTGAGGCCTCCTTCGATGGCAAGGCTTCCCTCTTCGGGGAAGAAAGGCCCTCCGCCTGGGCCGAGATGGCTTCCTACGTGAGCCAAGAGCCGATTGCCTTCGAAGAGAAAAGCGTTCTCGGCAACCTTCTCCTGCCCACCGGGAAGAAGGGCCTTTCTTATGCCGAGAAGCTCCTTGAAGAGGTCGGCCTCCTTAGCCTCAAGGAAGAGAAAGCCGCTTCCCTTTCCAGCGGGGAACGGGCCCGCCTTGCCCTCGCGATGGGCCTCTACAAGGATCCCTTCCTCTTATCCGTCGACGAACCCTTTGCCTATCTCGACATGGACAACCAGAAGCGCCTTCTTCAGATCCTCCAGGAAGAGGGGAAGAAGCGCCTTGTCATCGTCGCTACCCACGAGCTGCCGGAGGGGCTTGGAAGCGGGGAGGAACTTTCTTCCGCTCCCTTTGCTCTCGTTCGGGAGGCAAGCGGCGGAAAGCTCGATTGTAGGGCCCGGATGGGCCGGGCTTATGCCCCGCGTATCCCGATGGGGGGCTATGCCGTCATCATGTGCGCCTTCCTTTCCCTCGCCCCGACCCTGCCCTCCCTTTCCTATCCTTTCGATGACGGGGGAGCCGGCGCTCTCCTCGAACTGGCCCAGACCCTCTATCTCGAGCACGCCCCGTTTTACGAGGTCGATTCCCTCGAGGCGCCCCTTCTTATCGAGATGACGGCCCGGGATTCCGGCTACGGGAAGGATGCCTTCGCCTTCGTGGCTGGGGCCGACCCCGGCTCCTTCGAGACGTTCTATGCCCTCCAAGAGGGGCGTTACCCTTCATCCCCGGGCGAGTTTATCGTCCCTTCCCTCTTGCTCGAGGACTTCCTGAGGGAGTACTCCTCCCGCGCTTCGCTTCCTTATGAAGAAGCCGCCTCTTCCTTCCTCGGTGCCAAGGGATCGCTTTTCGACCCGGACCTCACCCCGGTCGGGGTCTACGAAAGCCCGGACCTTTCCGCCCTGGACGGCTTCGTCATGGCGAAGGCCCTTCGTAACGACGAGCCGGCCTATGTCGCCGCGGCCTACGCATTGGTGACGACGAAGGAAACTCTCCGTTCTTCTTGTGTCGGGCTGGTTTCACGGGAAAGCTGTCCCGGCGGGGAAGGGGTTGCCTCCGGGCCGGCCCTCACCATCGCCTCGAGCCTAACAAGCGAGCACCCCTCCGCCCTCTCGATTCCCTTGCGCGCCCGGCTGAATAATCCCCTCTACGGCCGGAACGACCGGCTTCTCAGTTCCTGGGGTGCCGTGCCTTTCGTCGGCGGCTCCTACCTTCTCGCCGTCCTTTTCCCGCTGGCCTTCTACCTCGGCTACCGGAACCGCTATTTGGCCCTCCTCATGGTCGGGGCCCCGCGGGCCCGGCTTTTCGCCCGCGGGACCTTCTACGCCGGCCTTTATGCCCTCGTTTCGGCGGTCGCGGCGCTCCTTATTTCTCTCGCTTGTTCCCTCCTTCCGGGCTTTTTCCTTTCCTCGCTCTTCGAGACTTCCCTTTTCATGGCCCGCTATGACGGCGCCTTCTTCCTTCTCGCCCTTCCCGCGCCCTTCGTCGGGTTCCTCCTTACCATCCTGGCCTTCCGCCTCCTGCTCCCGCGCGACGTCATGGCCGCCATCCGGAGGAAGGAAGGATGAAAGGCCTCGAGGCCAAGGGCGTTTCCTTCTTCTACCGGAAGAAGAGGCCCCTCATCGAGAACCTCAGCCTCGCCTTCCCTCGGCGCGGCCTCTATCTCGCCGAAGGGCCCTCCGGAAGCGGGAAGTCGACCCTTTTCTCCCTCCTTCTCGGCTTCCTTTCCCCGCGGGATGGGAGCATCGAAATCGGCGGGCGCAGCGTCGTTGCCCTCAGGAAGGAAGGGAAGCTCAATGCCTATTTCGCCTACCTTGGGCCGCGCTCGCATTACCCGGGGTCCTTCTCCTTCCGGAAGCTCGCCGAAGCCTTCCTTGCCGCCGACGAAAGGGAAAAAGCGGACTCCATCCTCGCCCTTTTCGGGCTCGAGGGCAAAGCCGAGCGCAAGCTTTCCGCCCTCTCCGGCGGGGAGAAAAAGGCCGTCCTCCTTTCCCTTGTCCTCGCCGCGAAAAGCCCCTACCTTCTTCTCGACGAGCCCTTCTCCTCCCTCGACGGAAGGCGGAAAGGCATTCTCTCACTTCTCCTGAAGAAGGAGCGGGAAGAGCGTTTCGTCCTTCTCGTGAGCCACGACCGGGAAGTCGACCTAGCTCCCGACGAACGCCTCGTTTTCCCCCTGGCTCCCTCCCAAGTCTATGGCCCTCCCCAAGTCGATGAAATCGCGCCGCGGGCCCCCTTTTCGCCCTCGTTCAAGGTTTCCGCCGGCCTTTCCTTCAAGGCCCTCAGGGCCCCTTCCATCCTTGCCTTTTGCCTTTTCCTCGCGACTTTCCTGTCTTTCGTCTTCGCCTTCCAGTCTTCGGAGGTCCTCAACGCGAAAGCGATACGCCGGACCGGGATGGCGATGAGCGGGGCGGCGGCTTTCGGCCTCGTTGCCGGCGGCATAGCCGACGAGGAAAACTATGCCGCGGTGCCTGGCGAGGTGATGATGGAAAGCTATTTCAGCTCCGGCAAGACGGTGGCCGCCTTCGTCCTCGACGGGCTCGAGGAAGAAGGGATTTTCCTCCTGCCCGGTTCCAAGGCCGAGGGAAGCTTCTACCTCGAAGGAACCGAGCTGAACCTCGCCGCGGCCCCTTCCTTCCCGGCCTTCCCCGGGCTCGGTTCCTTCCTCGATAGCGGCGGGGCGGGGGTCGTCGTTTCCCGTTCCTATTTCCTTTCGAATGCCCCTTCGATCATTTCCACGCTTTCCTATGGGGAAAGCGGGCCTTCCGCCCGCCTTTTCCCTTCTTTCGCCCTCGAAAGGGAGCCCGGCGGCTCGTCCTACGCCTGGAAGACGGTCCGGAGCGCGGAAGACGGCCTTCCCGTCGACCCTGGGCTTAAAGAGGGCATCTCCCTTTCCTTCCTCCCGGAGGGGGAGGGCGAGGCTTTCTTCAAGGAGGAGCCGATCGCCTATTCCAACGACGGCGGGGACCGGGGGCTTTCCCTTTCCTACTACCGGAAGCTTTCCTTCATCCTCGGCGGAAGCTACCTCTCGAGCTTTCATAGCGGCTTTTCCTACCTTCCCTACCTCCCCTTCGAGGAGGCCCTTGCCGTCTCCGGGGGCGCCCTTGCGTTGGCCGATGTCTATTTGCCGTCGATGATCGTCGGGCTAAGCGACACGGTCTTCCTTGCCAGCGGGGTCATCGGCCTCGTCTCCCTCCTCGTCTATTTCCTTTCCGGCCTTTCCTTCCCGGAGAAGGGGCATCGCCTCCGCGTCCTTCTCGCCCTGAACGGCGTTTCCGAGCGCTCGGCCGTCCTCGCGAGCCTCTTCCCGGCCTTCCTTTCCCTCCTTTTGCCGCTCCTTCTTTCCTACCTTGCCGGGGCGGCGGTCTATTTCCCCATCCTTTCTTCCCTCGCCCTCCAAGGGGGCTACCGCCCGAACTTTCCCTTCTTCCTTCCCCAATCTGCCATCTATCCTTCCTCAGCCTATCCCTTCTTCGCCTTCTCGCCGTGGTCGCTCCTCCTTTTGCCCTTTGCCTTCCTTTTGTCCCTCGCGCCCCTCATCCCTTCCAAGAAGGGGGAATAGGCCCGTCCCTATTTATCTTCCGGCGGCGAAAGGCTAAAATCAGCCTCGTTAAGGAAAAAGGAAAAAGACAATGAAGAAAACCTTCGAAATCGATTTCGCCGGGCGCCATCTAATCGTCGAGACCGGCGAGATCGCCAAGCAAGCCGACGGGGCCGCCCTCGTCCGCTTCGGGGAAACCGTCACCCTTTCCACGGCCGTCGCGAGCGACAAGCCGCGGGACGGGGATTTCTTCCCCCTCACCGTCGACTACATCGAGAAAATGTATGCCGGCGGAAGGATCCCGCAGTCCTTCCTCCGCCGGGAAGGCCGCCCGGATACCCACGGGACCCTTTCGGCCCGCCTCATCGACCGGCCGATCCGCCCCCTCTTCCCGGAAGGCTTCCGCAACGACGTCCAAGTCGTCAACATGGTCCTCTCGTGCGACCCTGACAACAGCCCGGAGATGAGCGCCATGCTCGGGGCCTCGATCGCCCTTTCGATCTCCGACATCCCTTTTGATGGCCCGATTGCCGGGGTCCGTATCGGCCGCGTCGACGGAAAGCTCATCGTCGACCCGAGTGTCGAGGAAGAGGCGAAGAGCGACATCGACCTCACCGTCGCCGGCACCAAGGACGCCATCATGATGGTCGAGGGCGGGGCCGACCAAGTGCCCGAGGAAGAGATGCTCGACGCCATCATGTTTGCCCACGAGGCCATCAAGGAACTTTGCGCCTTCGAGGAGAAGATCGTCGCCGAGGTCGGGAAGGAAAAGCGCCATTTCGATCTCTATGAGCCCGACCCCCTCATCAAGGAAGACATCGAGAAGCGGATCGGCGAGCGGATGGTCAAGGCCATCTCCATCTTCGACAAGCTCGAGCGCCAGCGCGCCATCGACGCCCTCGAAGACGAGATCCGCGCCGATTACGACGGGCGGAAGTACGAGACCGAGAAAGTCCATGCCAAGACGATGAGCATGGTCAACGACATCCTCGAGCACATGGTGGCCGCCGAGGTCCGGCGCCTCATCACCGAGGAAAAGATCCGTCCCGACGGCCGGAAGGTCGACGAGATCCGCCCCCTCGATGCCCAGATCGACCTCCTCCCGCGGGCCCACGGCTCCGGCCTCTTCACCCG
>CASFWS010000074.1 GCA_949298295.1 uncultured Bacillota bacterium
TTCTCGGCAAGCATCGTCGGGATGATGTCCTTCCCGAAGTCGTGGGAGGAACCTTCCTTCCGGTGGTCGGCCAAAAGGGCGGCCCGGAGAACCTTGTAGGTAAAGATATAGATGCCCATCGAGGCGAGGTTCGAGACCGGCTTCTTCGGCTTCTCGACGAACTGGACGATCTCGTCCTTATCGTTGGCGACGAGGATCCCGAAGCGGGAAGCCTCCTCGAGGGGGACGCGGTAGACGCTGATCGTGCAATCGCTTCCGGTCTGGATGTGCTTGCGGAGCATCGGCTCGTAAGAACAGCTGTAGATGTGGTCGCCCGAAAGGATGAGGACGTACTCGGGGTCGACGCGGTCAAGCCAATCGATGTTCTGATAGATGGCGTCGGCCGTCCCGAGATACCAGTTGCTGCCTTCTTCCGTCTCCTTGGGAGTGAGGACGGAGGTGAGGGAGCGGACGCCATTGAGGCCCCACTTCTCCCCGTTTCCGATGTAGGTATTGAGCTCGCTGCTCTCGTATTGGGTGAGGACCCCGACCGAGGTGATGCCGCTATTGGCGCAGTTCGATAAGGGGAAATCGATGATCCGGTACTTGCCGCCGTAGGTAACGGCGGGCTTCGCCACTTTCTTGGTCAGCGACTGAAGCCTCGTGCCTTTGCCGCCCGCCAAGATCATGGCCGCTAGTCTGGTGCCCATGTCTTTTCCTTGCTTGCCTCCATGTGTTCGGCTTCATGATACCGCTTTCAATGGGCCTTTTTGATAGAAAAAACTGGGAATGTTGAGGAAAAAGATGGCCTTCGCGTGCGCTTCCGCGAAAGGAAAGGGAAAATGGGAAGCTTTCCTGCCGGCTTTCCCAAAAAAGGGGAAATGTCGGTTCCTTTGCCCAAATGGAAAAAAGAAGGGGGTTTTGCTGGCGCTTTCCTTCCTGCTCGACAGCTGAGAGAGTCAAAACCAGAACAAATTGTGCCCAGCCCCGCTTGAACAAGACGGGAAAAGCGGCCCTCGTTCGCCGATAAGGCATCTGCAATTCCCCTTTGCTTGCCTTCCGTGCGCGTGATAAGATTAGCCTCGCGCAATCAGCGTGTTAGAGAGGTGAAAGCATGTCAAGAGTCTGCCCGATTACCGGAAAAGGTCCCCTCAGCGGCAACAACCGCAGCCACAGCGTCCGTGCGACCCGCCGCGTCTGGAATGCCAATCTCCAGAAGTACCGCATCAACATCAACGGCAAGATGGTCCAGGTTCGCATGAGCGCCCGCGCCTATCGTTCGCTCACCAAGTCGACCAAAGGCGAATAAGGAACCAAGATAAGAGAAAGGCGGCCAATCGGCCGCCTTTTCCTTTCCCTTGGTCCCTCCCTAGAGAGTCGGGACGACATATGCAAGGAAAAGAGCCCCCGAAGAGAGAGCCAAGGCGGCAAGAAGGCGGGCGGCCACCACAGCCCATTCCCCATAGGCCAAGGCGTTATGGTGGGGCCGGACGTAGAGGTCGACGCCGCTAGGATCCTCGATCTTCTCGACCTTGAGGCCTTTCGCGGCCTTCGGATTGAGTTCGGGAAGGATGGAAACGACGGCCAAAAGGAAAAGCACGATAGCGGCGGCAAGGGAGCCGCCGAGCCGGGTCGGCGCCTCGGCATAGAAACGGAGAAAAAGGATCCCTCCGATGACCGCGTGGAGGGCCGTCGCCCCCGAATGGACGAGCGAGAAAGCCAAGTGGCGTTTTTCCTCGACGAGGTCCCCATGGGAAAAGAGGAGCCCCTCGAAGATACCGGCCGCAAGCGAAAGAAGGAGACCGAGAATCGCTAAGACGAGAAGGGAGAGATTCTCCGCTAGGAGGGTCGCGAGGGTCAAAAAGGCGAGAGAGGAGGCGGCACTCGGAAGGAAGGAAACGAGCCACTGGAGGCTCTCCTTGAGGGCGGGGTTGGCCCCGCGGTAGGTGCCACCGTAAAGCTCGTAAGGGAAATGCGAAAGATAGGAAAAGCGCTCGGCCATCGCCCGGAAGTAAACCTTTGGGAGCCATAGCCCAAGGAAAAGGGCGACAACCATCGAAAGCAAAGAGAGGGTCAAAGCGGCCTCAGCCATCGATGAGCCCCCTTAAGCGCGAAGCGAAATCGCTATGTCCGTAAAGATAAGAACCGGCCACCAAAATATCAACGCCGGAGGCTAGGGCTTTCTTGGCCGTCGCCCCGTTGATCCCGCCGTCGATCGAAAGAAGGACGCGGTATCCTCCTTCCTCGATCATCCCCTTGACCGCCGCCGCCCGTTCCGGGCTAGCTTCGAGGAAGGCTTGGCCGCCCTTTCCAGGCTCGACCGACATAAGAAGGACGAGATCGACGTAGGGAAGGTAGGGCTTCAGCCGCTCGACCGGGGTATGGGGGCGGAGGGAAATCCCGAGGTAGGTCGAGGGCAAAAGCGTCCGGAGCTGACTTGGGGCGACACCCCTTTCCTCGAGGGCCTCGAGATGAAGGGTCAAGCAATCGGCCCCGAGGTCCGCGAATTTCCGCGCGGCGGCAATCGGATCTTCCACCATCAAGTGAACATCCCGGAAAAGGGGGCAGGAAGGAAGGACTGAATCAAGTTCCCCGTTCCAAAAGCTCGTGGCCGGCACGAAGCGGCCGTCCATGACGTCGAAATGAATGAGCTCGGCCCCGGAAGAGAAGGCGCGCTCGATCTCGGAAGGGAGGTTCTTTTGGTCGGCCGCCAGAAGAGAGGGGGAAACGGCCGGAAGATTGATCGAGAAAAGGTCTTTCATCATTTGAAACCGAAAATCCGCGACAAAAGTCCCTTCTTCGTCTTGAAATTGTCCCCGTCTTTGAGGGTTTCGAGAATCGCTTCCTTCATCTGCTCGGCCGTCCGGTAACGCTCCTCGGGCCGCTTGCGGCAAGCCCTGACGACGATCCGGTCGATGGCTTTGCTTACGTCGGGCATCGTCTTCGAGGGCTCGGGGAAGTGCTTCTTGATTTGCTCGACGGCCACCTCTTCCGGGGTCGGGGCATCGAAGGGAACCGTCCCGGTCAAAAGCTCGTAATAAACGATTCCCATCGAATAGATGTCGCTTTCGACCCGGGCTTTTTCCCCCATCAAGATCTCGGGGGCCGTGTAATAGACGGTTCCGGCGATCGCGTCCTCACTCGCGGAGGAGTCGCCGATCGGGCTCGAGATGCCGAAGTCGGCGATCTTGATCGAGCCGTCGGGAAGGTAGAAGAGATTGTCGGGCTTGATGTCCCGGTGCAGGAGCCCGTGCCGGTGGATATAGCTTACCCCTGAGCAGAGCTGGACCATGATTTCGCTCGCCTCGAGGGGGCTTAGGAAGTGGCCGGCCACAACGTTCAGCTTGTCGCGGAGGGTCCTTCCGTCCACGTACTCGTTGACCATGTAGGGGCGCCCGTCGACGCTTCCTTCCCCGTAGACCTTGACGATATTCGGGTCGTTGAGGGAGGCGGCCGCGACGCATTCGCGGTGGAAGCGCTCGACGTTTTTCTCGCTCCCCATCATGTCCTTCCGCATGATCTTGATGGCCACTGCCCGCTTGTAAACGATGTCGTATCCTTCGTAGACGTCGGCCATCCCCCCGTGGGCGATGCGGCTGACGACCCGGTAACGGCCGTCGATCTTGTCGCCGAGCTCAATCATTGCCGAGGGCCTCCCAATAGGCGACGGCGATGTTGTCGCTCCCGCCGGTGCCGTTGGCTTCGTAAACGTAGGCTAGGGCCTTCTGGTCAGCCCGCTCGTCGGTTGAGGCGATGGCGACGATCGAGGAGAGGGGCAGCTGGTTGTAGAGCCCATCCGAGCAAAGGAGGAGGCTCTCGCCTTCGTAACGGTAGCTATAGAGATCGAGGGAAAGGGAAGGATAGATCCCGAGGGCGTTCATGAGAACGTGGCGGTCGGGGTGGGTCAAGGCCTCCTCCGGCCGGATCTTCCCGGCCCGAAGAAGGAAATTGACGTAGGTCTGGTCGGCGGTCAGCTGCCGGCCTTCGCGGCCTTTGATGGCATAGGCCCGGGAGTCCCCGACGTTGGCGACGAGTAGCCGCTTGCCCGAAAGGAGGGCGGCGACGAGGGTCGTTCCCATGCCCTTGGCCTCGGGATGGGCGTCCTGGTAGGCGTAGATGGCCCGGTTGGCTTTCCGGTAAGCTTTCCGTAACCACGTCCGGTCCCCGCGGGCGAAGAGATGGGGTTTCTTGTTCTTGAATAAGGAGGCGATGATGTCGACGGCCATCTTCGAGGCGACGTCGCCTTTGTTAGCCCCGCCCATGCCGTCGGCGACGACCAAAAGGACCTCCCCTGCCGCGTTCATGAGAACGAGGGAGCGGTCTTCGTCGTCCTTCCTTACCTTGCCCCGGTCGGTCCGGTAGGCGTATGTCCCGTGAATGGAATAGCGGTTCATGTCATTTGTCTTTCTGGTATTTGGCCCTAAGCTGCCCGCAGGCCGCGTCGATGTCGGTACCGAATTCTTTGCGGACGGTGCAATTGATGCCCCGGGCGTTAAGGATGCCCATGAAGCGCCGGGCGTTCTTCGAGCGGCGGAAGGGCTTCTCCTTGACGGGATTCAGAGGAATGAGGTTGACGTAGCAGAAGATTCCCTTAAGAAGGGAAGCGAGCTCGTAGGCGTTTTCGTCGGAGTCGTTGACCCCATCGATGAGAATGTACTCGAAGGTGAGGCGCCGCCCGCTTGAAGCAACGTAATCCCGGCAGGCGTCCATCAGTTCATCCATCGAATAGCCCCGGGCAATCGGCATCAGTTCCCGGCGGGTCTTCTCATTGCTGGCGTGGAGGGAGATGGCGAGGTTGATCTGCAGCCCTTCCTTACCGTAACGAGCGATCTTGTCGAGGATCCCGCAGGTAGAGACGGTGATGTGCCGAGCCCCGATCCCGAGGCCGCGGTCGTCGTTGATCGTCCGGATGAAATCCATGACGTTGTCGTAATTGTCGAAGGGTTCCCCCGTCCCCATCACGACGACGTGGGAAAGGCGTTCGCCGGATTCTTTGAGCATGTCGTCGACGACAAGGCACTCGCCCACCATTTCCCCGGAAGTCAAAACCCGGGTCCGCTTGAGGAGGCCCGAGGCGCAGAAGGCACAGCCCATCGAGCAGCCGACTTCGCTGCTCACGCAGGCGACGTTCCCGTAGTCGTAGCGCATGAGGACGGTCTCGACGAGGGAGCCGTCCGCCATCTTGAGAAGGAACTTGACCGTGCCGTCGGAAGCTTCTTGCTTGGCGGCGACTTCGGGCAGAGCAAAGGAAAAAGCCGACCCGAGGCGTTCGCGGTAGCTTTTCGAGACATCGGTCATCATCGCGGGATCATAGACCCGCTTTTTGAAGACCCACTCGAAAAGCTGCCGGGCCCGGTAAGGCTTCTCCCCTTCCTCGACGACGGCTTTTTCAAGCTTAAGGAGGGGGTAGTCGAAGAATAGGCGCTTCCCTCCGTCCATGGGATCGCTCCCTTATTTACCTTGGAGGGAAGCCGGCATCGCCGGATCGACGTAGGAAGGAGCCGGCGGGACCGGGGCGACCGGGGCCTCTTCGGCCTTGGCTTCGGGCGTCTCGGGATCGATGGCGAGCTCTTGCTTGGTCAAGACGGCGTAGTAGAGGGCGGTGTCGAGATCCTCGAAGGGGAAAATTTGGCGCTCGCTCTCGAGATGGA
>CASFWS010000075.1 GCA_949298295.1 uncultured Bacillota bacterium
CGGTCATCGAGCGTTGTGATATCGTCAAGGCGACCGAGGAAGAGCTTTCTTTCCTGACCGGCGAGGATGATGTCGTCATCGGGGCGAGATCGCTATGCCACCCGGGGATGCTCCTATGCGTCTCGCTTGGCCAGAAGGGGTGCCATTTCCGTTTCGACGGGCTATCGGGGTTCGTCCCGCCGAAGAAGGTGCTGGTCCCTATTGATACCACCGGGGCCGGCGACGCTTTCTTCTCCTATGTGCTCTTCGCTTTGGATAATCGTGATTTGCGGGCTTTGTGCCTCGCTGATTTCCTCGATTTGTTCAAACACGCGAACGCCTGCGGGGCGTTAGCGACCCAGAAGAAAGGAGCCCTCTCCTCCTTCCCGCGCCTAGATGAGGTTGAGGGATTTCTCTCCCGTCCGTAAATGGGATTGTTCTCTTACCTTCGGCCTGATGCCCCTGGGCATCCGGAGCAGGCCCGTTTGCCCGCGAACCGCTTCAAAGCCTATTTCGATATCGCGCGAAACCGGTTCTTCCTCCTTATCGGCCTTTCCCTCCTGACGTTTCTGTTTTTCCTTCCCCTCTACGCCTGGCGGATCGCCTGGGGCGCTTATATGGCGGTTGAGCCTAGCGCCGAGCTCACGGCCGCCGAATTGCTTTACCGGGATTTCATCCTGAGTTCGGCCGGCTCCTTAGTCGAATGGCCATTGCAGTTATTGGCTTGCTTCGGCCTCGGGGGCACCTTCGAGGTCGCTTCCCGGCTTTGCCATCAGGAAGGCAGCGTCTTCCTGACCAAGGATTTCGGAAAAGGGCTCCGGGAGAACTGGAAGTCCGGCTTGATGGCCGGGGGCTTGATCGGCTTGGGCAGTTTCCTCTTCGTCCTCAATTCCCGTTTCTATCCTTTGCTGGAAGGGATGCCGACTTGGGGGTCGATGGCGATGACCATCGTCTTTGCCCTCGTAATGGCCTTGTTCCAGATGTGGGGCTATTTCCTGCTTTCCTCGGCGACCGTCTATCGGTTCCGGTTCAAGGACAGTTTGAAAAACACATTTCTCTTCTCCTTCATCCTTTACCCGAAGAATCTCCTCTTCCTGATCCTCGCGGCTTTATTCCTCGTCCTGCTCGAATTGATCCCGTACCTGCTCATCCAGGAGATCCTCATCGCCCTGATCGGGCTATACGGCCTAGCCCATCTCGCCATCGTCTTTGAGCTATATGGGCTCCACGTATTCGACCGTTACATCAATATGAATCACAGCCCCGGCGAAGTGGGGCGAGGGCTTAGCGAAGACGACGCCCCCGGAAAGGAAAAATGATTATGGCTAACGTCAAATTCGAACATGTTTACAAAGTGTATCCCGGCGGGGTTCGGGCCATCACCGACCTCAATTTGGAGATCAAGGACAAAGAATTCGTGGTTTTCGTCGGGCCGTCGGGATGCGGCAAATCGACGACGCTTCGGATGATCGCTGGGCTAGAGGATATCTCGGCCGGCAACCTTTACATCGATGGGGTCCGGGTCAACGACCTCCCTCCGAGCAAGCGCGATATCACCATGGTGTTTCAGAATTACGCGCTTTACCCCCATAAAACGGTTTACGAGAACATGGCCTTCGGGTTGCGGATGGCCAAGGTTCCAAGAGAAGAGATCGACGCCCGGATCCAAAACGCCGCCAAAATCTTGGGGCTGGAGCCGTTTTTGTCCCGCAAACCCCGGGCCCTTTCCGGCGGGCAGCGGCAACGGGTGGCTTTGGGCCGCTCGATCGTCCGGGAGCCGAAGGTATTCCTGCTCGATGAGCCGCTTTCGAACCTTGATGCCAAACTGCGAGTTCAAATGCGAAGCGAAATCTCCAAGCTTCATCGGAAACTTGGCATCACCTTCGTCTACGTCACCCACGACCAGACCGAAGCCATGACGATGGGCACCCAGATCGTCGTCATGAAAGACGGGGTCATCCAGCAAGTCGACAGCCCATCCAACCTTTATGACCATCCGGCCAATGTTTTCGTCGCCACATTCCTCGGTACCCCGCAGATGAACTTGTTCGAGGGAACCCTAACCAAGAGCGCGGAGGGGCTTGAATTCGTGCTCGCCGACGAGGATGCGGAATATCATGTTTCGCTCGGCGACGGGACCTTAAAGGAACTCTCGAGTTTGGAATGGATTGGGAAAGCCTGCCAGTTGGGGTTGCGCCCGGAAGACATCATCATCGATCCAAAGAACAAGCAATTCGACCTCCGGATCGATATGATCGAGAAGCTCGGGGCGGAACTCATCCTCCATTGCTATCTCAATGGCAGCCAAATCGGGCTCCAAGTCAAAGCCGATGGGCGGCTGAACGTCAAAGAAGGCGATTTGATTGGGGTCCGCTTCGACCGGAAACGGGTCCATTTGTTCGGCCCGGGGAAGGACGGCCACCGGATCGCCGGGCTCTTGGACAAAGATTATATCGATGCCGAACTCGATGGCGAAAAGATGACCATCGAGGCCGCCGGCGCCCAATTTGCCTTGCCTGCCGATACCCGCGACCGTCTTATCCCGGAATACCAGGGGAAAAAGAAAGGATGCGCCATCGCCGTCCCCTCCAATCGTTTCCACCTCCGTTCAAGCGGCGAGAGCGATTTGACTTTCGAGGCGACGCTCCAATCGGTCGAGGAAAGGAAAGAGGGGACCATCGCTTTCTTCTCTTTGCCCGGCCGTCCCACTTATCTTGGGGCCAAGTTCCCATTTTCCCCGGGGAAGGTCGGCGATACGGTTAAGGTCTACGTCCGTCCCGATGACGCGGTGCTGGTCGACCAGACGCACCAATTTCGTTTGCTGACGGTTCACCCATACACGACCAACAAAGTCTCGGCGGAGGTCATAACCAAAGGCGATAAGCGGATGCTGAAGTTCGCTTCTTTCGCGGTTCTTGCCCCGGATTCCTTTGAACCTGGATCTTATGATTTGGAGATACCTTACGACGCCTTCGTGAAACTCCCGAGCAAAAAGGCCAAAGCGAAGCGGAAAACCAAATTCTCCGAGCTGATCCGCCGGATTTGGAACGAAGCCATGGTTAAGCGCAACGAAACTAAACGGCTCCGATCCTTGAGCCCGGAAGAGCAGGAATCGGTCCGGAAAGCGAAGAAAGCGGCGAAGCTTGAGGCGGCTGCCGGCAAAAAGAAAGCCCGAGAAGACGCCAAGGCGCGGGAACGCTCCTTGAAAGGGAAGGTTTTCCGCCTCCATCCGGTTAACGAGGAACACATCGGCTCGGCGACCATACTTTACGCCAACGTCCATGGGTTCGCCGATTATTTGACCATCAAAGGCTCGGCCGATGATTCCTGCTTCGCCGAACACCATCCCCGTTACACGTTGGATTATTCGAAAGTCAAATTGACGAAACGGTGACTATCATCGCCCCCTGTCTGGCGGTCGGCCTATCGCTTCATCTGGTCTCGGTCTGTTTATATGGCGAGACGCCCCGAATCAAGACATTGGGAGCTTTCAATATCGGTCTCGTCTTTTTGAGCTTCCTCGACGCGACGATCTGTTTCTCCACGGTTTGGGCCTGGGGACTAGGCGGAGCCGTAACCATGGCCCTTGATTTGTGCCTCGGCGGGCTTTTTTGTGCCTTCCTCTACCTTTCGATGATGCCGAGATGGATAAGGCCGTTTTCAATGCCATCTTCCTCGATCGAGGTCGTGACCCAGGAGGCCTTTTCCTTCGCTTCCTTAACACCGTTGCCCATGCAAATGCCATGGCCGACGAGATTGAACATGTCGATGTCGTTGGTATCGTCGCCGAAGGCAGCCAATTCGTCATTCGCAAGGCCTGTATTGGCAATGAGGGCCTTAATGCCATCGCTTTTCCGAAAGGGTTCGCTGGTGATTTCGGCGGCGGTCTCGAAGAAGCGGTTGAAGGTGATGCCAACCCGCTTTATGAAGCAGGGGTCTTTTTCCTCCTTCATGAACAGTTGGATCGCTAGGACAGGTTCTCCCCGGTATTCGGAGATTGGCCGGGGCCGGGGTTCGTAGTAGACGGCATAGAAAGAATTCACGTTCGGATCGTCGGGAAAGCTTGAAAGATAGGCTTCTTTAAGGGTGACGAGAAGGTAGGAGACCTTTTGTTCTTTGGCGGTTCGCAAGAGGTCTTCGACGAGGGAAGGAGGGAGGAACTTGGCATAAAGGATTTCCTCTTTCGTAAAAGCCGCGCCTCCGTTGTTCACGACGAAACCATCAAAGTCGATTCGTTCGAAAGTGCCCAGTTCCCGAAGGGCATAATAGCTTCGGGCCGAGTTTATGAAGATGCGGACGCCTTGGCCATGAGCTGCCTTGATAGCTCTGGTAGCCGACGGCACGAAAGAACGAGTCTTGTGGTCGAAGAGAGTCCAATCGAAATCGAAGAAGACAGCTTTGACTTCCGCCACGAGAAAAAGATATTGAACAGATGGATTGGGAGCAAGACCGGCAGAACCGATTTTTGTATCGTTTTTAGCAGTCGATCAGGAAAGTTTTTCCGAAATACCACGCAAAAGCGCCTTAATTTTCAAGATATGAGCAATTTTCCTAGGAAACGATCGAAAGGTCCAAAAGCTTTTTTGAAATTTCATTTGTACGGAAATTGAACAATTGTTCAGTTAAGAAACTTTTTGCAATTAAAGGGGTTAACAAAAGTCCTGTAAGCGCTTACACTATAAGTGGTCGAAGGGACGCTACCGCAAACGGCGGCGAGTGGCAACAAAGCGTCCCGATACCTCCTTTCGGGAAAGAGCCAGGCCGGCGGAAAAGCCTGGCTCTTTCTTGTTCCCTACTATGTAGGGAGGGACGGGGAGGCTATAATGACCGGGCATGGGCAAGACTATTAAGCAAATTCGGCTTTGTTCCTATATCGCCTTCGCGGTGGAGGCCTTGATCTTTGCCGCGATTGGCCTTTTTTGGTATTTCGATTTCGGCGGGGTTCGGAGCATTCCGAACATCGAGGTCTATTTCTTTGCCATTCTGACGGTCATCCTCATTGCTGACATCGTTGCCTTCTGGTTCGTTCTCGCCTACATCCATCGTGTCCGGTTGAAAAATGACCTCGACTCGGCCGTTTTGGTCGGCAGCGAAGTCCAAAAAGCTGTCGATTTCGGGGAAATCGGCTTGCTCGTCGTTGACACGAACGATGTGATCATGTGGACGAGTTCGCTTTTCACTTCCCGGCAGCAGTATCTGGTCGATACCCCCGTTTTCGAATGGCAGCCCAATCTCCGGGAATTGGTCAACGCCCCGGTCAACAAAGTCATCAAGCTGGAAATCATGACCCGGCTTTATAGCGTCAAGTACGTTTCCGAGTCCCGCCTTTTCATTTTCCGCGACATCACCGAGAAAGAGCAAAAGGCCGCCGAGCTCGATGCCCAGCGGATTGTCCTCGGGATCATCGCCCTCGACAATTACACCGACATCGCCTCGGACACCGACGAATCAGCCGAGTACGTCAACGCCGTTCGCAACTGCATCGTCAATTACTTCAAGGAACGCGGTTTTGTCCTCCGCCGGGTCAAGGCTGACACCT
>CASFWS010000076.1 GCA_949298295.1 uncultured Bacillota bacterium
TGATCTCAACCTTGGCTCCGACGTCGTAGCTTTGGACCACCGCCCGGCAGAGCACGTCGTCGTTGATCACGAAATACTTGTCCATTCGGGCAAGCTTTTTCTCGATCGCGGATTTAATGGCATCGGTGACTTCGATGTTCTTTCCTTGGATCTGATACTTCATTGTCTATGTCCTCCGTAAGGGCTTTCACCCTATCTATGCCTTTATTCTAGTGTTTATTGGGGACCTTTGGAATAACACCAAGGCCTTTCCTTCGATGGAATCTAAAGAAATTGCAACTTAAATTCTTTTGTGTCCCTTGAAGAATTCCTTCAGTTCATCGACCTTGTCGAGCTTCTCCCAGGGGAGGTCGATGTCCGGGCGCCCGAAGCATCCGTAATTGGTCGTGTCGGCATATTTGAAGCTCGGGTGTTGGAGGCTGAACTGCTTGATGATTGCTCCCGGCCGGGCGTCGAAGAACCTCTCGATGGCCTCGAGGATGACCTCGTCTTCGTAGTGGCGGGTATGGAAGGTCGTAAGACCGATGGAAAGAGGTTTGGCCACCCCGATGGCATAGGAAAGCTGAATCTCGAGGCGTTCGGCCGCCCCGGCGGCGACGAGGTTTTTGGCCATGTAGCGGGCATAGTAGGAGGCGCTCCGGTCGACCTTCGTCGGGTCTTTGCCCGAGAAGGCGCCGCCGCCATGGCGGCAGCTTCCCCCGTAGGTGTCGACCACGAGCTTTCGCCCGGTGAGCCCGGTATCGCCGGCCGGGCCGCCGATGACGAAGCGGCCGGTCGGGTTGACAAGACAGCGGAAATCGCGGTTGAGGTGGAAACTATCGACGACCGGGAGCATGACGTTCTTACAAAGGAAGTCCTGAAGTTCCGGGATCGAGATGCCTTCGTCGGTCTGGACCGACATGAGGATGGCGTGGACGGAGGGTCCTCCCGGATGGCCGTAGTCGATGGTCACCTGGCTCTTCATGTCGGGCCGGGCATGGGGGAACTTCCCTTCGTGGCGGAGGCTCGAGGCCACCCGGACGAGCTTATGGGCAATCGAGATGGGAAGCGGCATGTAGCCCTCGGATTCCTTCGTCGCGTACCCGAACATGAAACCTTGGTCCCCAGCCCCGGTTTCCAGGAGCGTACCCCGGTCGACCCCTTGGGCGATGTCCGAGGACTGGCCGCGGAGCAAATTGACGACCTTGCAGCTGTCGCAGCCGATTCCGTCTTCATGCTTGAAGTAGCCGATTTTCCGAAGGACCGAGCGGGCGATCCCCTCGGCATCGATGTCGCGGTAATTGGTAACTTCTCCGCCAATAAGGACAAACTCATCGCTCACGAACACCTCGCAAGCCGAATGGGCGTGCGGGTCGAGCTCGAGCGAGCGATCGAGGATGCTGTCGGCGATGAGGTCGGCCACCTTATCAGGATGGCCTTCGGATACCGATTCCGAAGTGAAGAGCGTTTTTTCCATTTTCTGTTCCTTTCCCTTTGGCAAGAAAAACCCGCCCACGGGGGCAGGAAGAGGCTTCCTAAGTCCATCGTTCCGGTCGTGGGAGCCGGCTGAGGGCAGCACTTACCGGCTATCGCCGGAGTTGCTAGCGTCCTTTGGCCCTCCGTGGACGCTTCTTGATGGCTTTTTTCGGGGGTAAGTGTAGCAGGCTCTCTCCTTAAGTAAAGAAAAAGAGGATGGGCTCAGCGCCCATCCTCCTTCGAGGCGAGATAGCTTTTGAGGGCAAGGGCCACCTGATTGGGGCAGGAATCAGTCCCCGTTCGGCTTCCCGGGCAGCGGATCCCCTCCAAAAGGGAAATCACTTCCTCGATCTTCCGCCCCTCGGATAGGCGGGAAACCCCTTGGGTATTCCCCGCGCATCCCCCGACGACGGCCATCTTCTTGATGATTCCGTCCTCGATCTCGAAGCGGAATTCCCGCGAGCAGACGTTGACGGGACGGTAGATGAATGTTTCGCTCACCTTACTTGACGATGGTCCCGTAAATCGTCCCGCCGGCATTGGCCGCGTTGCTCTCGTCGGTGTCGATGTGCATGGCAAGGGCATAGCTCTCGCTCACCCGGATGACGGTGTCGCCGAAGACGGTCTCCCGGCCGGTCCCTTCGATCTTCACCTGCACGATGTACCCGTTCTTAACGCCGAAAGCCTCGGCATCCTTCGGGGTCATGTGGATGTGGCGCTTGGCGACGATGAGCCCTTCCTTGAGGTCGAGGCGCTTCCCGTTGAGGGGGTTCACGACGGCGATCGGGGCGCTTCCCGCGGTATCCCCGCTCTCGCGGATCGGAGCCTTGACTCCGAGGGTCCGGCTGTCGGTCAGGGAGATCTCGATCTGGTCGGCCTTCCGGAAGGGCCCGAGGATCGAGACGTTCTTGATGACCCGCTCCTTGCCGGTCTTCGGATTGACGGGGCCGACGAGGTCGAGGCGGGTCGTCGAGACGAACTGCCCAGGCTGGGAAAGGGGGGCCCGGACCTCGAGCTTTCCGCCTTCGGTCCCCATGAGATAGTCGAAGGACTCTTGGGTAAGGTGGATGTGGCGAGCGCTCGTTTCAACGATGAATTTCAGTTCCATGTGTTTTCCTCCAAGCGGATTATATACCCCTTTTGCTTCCCGTTTCGCCTAGGCGAAAGCGCTTTGGGGTTTACCGGGGCAAATGCCGAGCCTAGACTAGCCGGGAAGGAGGTAGACCCATGGAAGAAAATAGCGAAATCGAGTTCCACGAAAGCGAGGAAACGTCCGAGGACGCCCTCGAGGCCAAGTTCGACCCGTCCGCCCTGAAAAAGGCCATCGATAGCCACGACCGGGAGGCCCTGAACACAATTTTCGAGCTCGTCCCCGACGTCGACATCGCCGAGGCGGCCGAAAGCCTTTCCATTGCCGAGCTCCTCTCTTTCTTCCGCGAGGTCGAATCGAGCAAGACGGCTCAGATCTTCGATGAGCTGAGCCAAGACAAGAAGGAAGAGCTCGTCAACGCCCTAAAAGACAAGGACCTGGTAAGCCTCATCGCCGCCCAAGAACCCGACGACCTCGCCGACACCGTCGGGGGGATGCCGGCCAACCTAGCCAAGAAAGTGCTCGACGCCGCCCCGAAGGAAATGCGGAAGGACGTCAACCGCCTCCTCAAGTTCAAGGAAGGGACGGCCGGGGCCATCATGACGACCGAATACCTCGAGGTCCGCGATTCCTTGACCGTTCAGGAAACGGCCGCTTACGTTCGGGCCCGGGGCAAGGAAGCCGAGACCATCTACACCCTCTTCGTCCGCAACGGGAAGAACAAGTTCGTCGGCACCCTCGACCTCGACGACCTCATCTTTGCCGCCGGGGAAGCGAAAATCGCCGACATCCTTAACCGCGATGCTCCCTATTGCCACGCTTCCACCGACCAGGAGGAGGTCGCCAACATGTTCCGCCGCTACGACGTCAACGCCATGGCCGTCCTCAACGACGACGATTGCTTGACCGGCATCGTCACCTTCGACGACGCGATGGATGTCCTAGCCGAGGAAGCCAACGAAGACATCGCCAACATGAACGCCGTCTCCAACCTCGACGACGCCTACCTCGAGACCCATCCGATCAAGATGGCCAAGAAGTGCGTCCCTTGGATCATCATCCTTCTCATCCTCGGGACCTTCTCCTCGATGGTCCTCTCCGTCTTCCAGGATTCCCTCTCGGTCGTTCCGGTCCTCGCCGCCTTCATCCCCGTCCTCATGGATACCGGGGGCAACGCCGGCGGGCAGACCATCGCCCTTATGATCCGGGGACTGGCCCTCAAGGAATTCGAACCGAAGCAGTTTTGGAAAATCGTCCTCCTCGAGCTTAGGAGTGCCCTTCTCATATCGGCGACGATTGCCGTCTTCGCCTTCTTCTGGTTCACCATCGAGCAATACACCGGCATCGTCCACAACACCGAGGCCGACATCGCCATCGGCAATCCCGACGGCTGGGCGACAATCTGGAACGGGCAGTGCTGGAGCTGGCCTTTCTTCATCGAGGTGGCCAAGGTATCGGGCGTCGTTTCCGGGACCCTCTTCATCACGACGATTGTAAGCAAGCTCATCGCCGTCATCCTTCCCCTTGGGGCGGCCGCCCTTAAGAAAGACCCGGCCATCGTAAGCCAGCCCCTATTGACCACGATCGTCGACGTCTCGAGCCTCCTCATCTTCTTCGCGATAGCCCAAGGGGTCATCACAAGCCTCGTCTAGGAGCCAAAAAGAGCCGCGGGTCGCCCCGCGGCTTTCCTTTTGCCCTTAGACGTTGAAGACCCACCAGGCTTCCTTGATGGCCTCGGGAATCCCGAAGAGGTCCCCCGGAAGCCAGCCGTCGAACCCGTCGAAGGCAAGGCAAAGCCCGATGAAGGCCGAGAGAACGGAGGTCGCGAGGGCCGCTTTGGAGATGTTCGTCCGCGACCGGGGAGTCTCGGCGTGCTCCATCATGAGGTAGTAGCTGGCGATCGATCCAAGGGTCGCGATATGGAAGAGCTCGGGGACGTAACGGAAGCAAATGCCGGCCTTCGAGTAGGTCGTAAAGGCCCAAAGGAAAGCGACTGGGAGGAAAAGCCCAACGAACCAGCGGGCGATTGAGGAGTCCCCTTTCTTCCCGATGAAGGGGCCGATGACCATGAAGTAGAAGAAGGGGCTGAGCAAAAGGCCGTAGTACCCGTTGAAATAGAGCCCATCGTCGAAGCTGAGCCGCCAAACCCCGCAGGAGATGAAGGGGAACTGATCATAGAAAGACGGCGACTGGAGGAAGAAGTGGATGAAGCTCGGGAGCAGCTTGTTGGCCGAATAGGTGAGGAAGCGCTGGTCGTAGTTCATCTGGTAGGACTGCCCGAATTCGAGGATGTCCCCGAAGCGGATGTAGTTGTAGTAGCAGACGCCCACGGCCCCGAGGAGAACGATAAGGCCCGCCGGGAGGAAGGAAAGGGCCTTCCGGGAAGCCTTTTCGCCTTTGTCGGCAAAGATGCCGATGTATAGGGGAATGGCAAAGGCGGCATAAAGGGCGAGGTTCGGCCGGGAGGCGACAACCCCGACGATGGCAATCCCCGCCCCGGCCAGATAGTAGAGAGAATGTTTCCGGTCGCGGTAGGCCATAAGCGAAAGGGCAAGGAAGAGGTCGGCGAACATCTGCCCGTAAATGATCGGGGTGTGGTAGACGCCTTCGTGGTAGTAGCCTTCCTTGAAGGTCATCATCGAAAAGAAGACGGAAGCAAAAAGCCCCATGACGAAAAGGAAAATCAGGCTCGGCCAGTGGATATCGCGGGAGAGGAAGCGGGCGATTTCGTAAACAAGGAGAGCGAAGGCGGCGGTCGCGAGGATCATCCCCACGGCCTGAAGGGTCAAAAGGCTCGGGATCAAAGTCATCCCGGAGAGGAAGTAGATCGGGAAGGAGACGAGGAGGACCGGGGCGGCCCCGTAGTAGCAATAGTACTTCCCATCCCAGTAGGCATGGTCCCATCGGTACTCGATCCCGTATTCGTTC
>CASFWS010000077.1 GCA_949298295.1 uncultured Bacillota bacterium
GACAGGGGATCCGTTTTTCTCCCGACGAGGTCGTATCGATCCGCTTCCTCGATGAGGAAGGAATCCTTGAAGGCCTCGATGAAATTCTTGGCCTTGGACCAGTAGAACTTCTCATGGTAAATGGAGGCCAAGGTATTCGCGATCGTCTCGATGTTCGTGAGGCTTCCCGTCGTCGTCGAAAGGATCCTGCCAAGGTTCTTCAGCCCCTTGTCGGAAGCAAGGCCGTTTCGTTCGACAATGTCACGCAGATAGGTCTCGTTCATGACGGAAGAAAGATAGTTGGCCTTGCCCTCCATCGCCTTTTCGAGGACGGCCATCGGGAGGCCCCCATAGAGGAGATATTCCTGAAAAAGAGAGGCCGGCTCGCCCGGCATCTCTCCCAAAATCTCGGGGATGGTAAGCGGGGTAACGTGGATTTCGTCGCCCCGGTCGCGAAAGCGGGTCAGGACGTCGCTTGAAAGCATCCGCGAATTAGATCCGGTGACATAAAGGTCGATGTACGGATGCTTGAGAAGGCTGTTGCACACGTCGACAAAGGAAATCCGGTCGCCCGGGGCGTCGGGATTTTCCATTTCCTGGCAAAGTTGGATCTCGTCGATGAAAACGTAGTTTCGTTTTCCGTCGCGGACAGAGGAAAGAACCTTGTCGAGCAGCTTCAAAGGATTCCGATATGGCGCGTTTTCAAGAGCATCCAATTCGAGAATTATGATGTTGTCGGCGGCTACCCCTTCCTTCAAAAGACAGGGAATGTAGAGGTTCTTCAAAAGAAAGGACTTCCCGCTTCTTCGGAGGCCGGTGATGACTTTTACCCTGCCGTTTCCTCTTTTGGCAAGCAGAGTCTCGACAAGATGCTTTCTAGGGAACATATTTTTAGAGATAGATGGCAATTGCCACCTCTATCTAAAACTATAGATGGAAAAGGCCAACAAGGAAAGGCCAAGGCGGCCGCGCCGGGCTAATAACAAAAAATCCGATGCCCATAAGACATCGGACCGTTTCATCGCTGGTGCCCCGCCGCAGAGTCGAACTACGAATTGATCCTTACCATGGATCCGTTATACCGCTTAACTAGCGGGGCGTTGCCTTCAGGCGATAGGTATCATAATTAAGAAGCGGCAGCCGTTCAAGCCCCATCTTTCCGCGAGCTCGTACTTCTAAGGAAATCCCCGCAAAAAGGGCTTATCTTGATAGAGTTATTTGTCGTAGCGCGTCGAGGCGCGCTCGTTGAGGCGCGGGAAGGCGATGTAGGTCTCGCTCACCTGCTCGGGGTGGCGGATCTGTTCGACGATGGCCCTTCCGGCCGAAAGGCCGAGGGAGTGGACGTCGATGGAGACGCTCGAGAGCTTCGGCTTCGTGTATAGGGCCAGCGGATAGTCGTCGAAGGTGATGATGGACACTTCGCTCGGCACCTTCTTCCGGGCGTCTTGGAGGGCCCGAAGAGCCCCGAGGGCCAGGAAGTTGTTCGCGGCCACCACCGCATCGATTTCCATCTCCGAAAGGGCGCCCCGGACGGCCTTCTCGGCGTGAAGGGCGACCGGCTCGAGGGCAAGGATCCGCCGCTCCTCGAGCTCGATTCCCTTCCGCTCGAGGGCCCGCTTCACCCCATGGAGACGGGAAAGGGAAATGTTATCGGCTTCTTCGCCTCCAACATAGAGAAAGTGCTTCCGGCCGTGGTTAAGGAGGCAATTGGCCGCCACTTCCCCGCACACCTCGTTGTTGTTGTCGATCCAGGAAAGGGAGCACTTTTCCTTCGGCTCCCCGATGAGGAGGGTGGGGATTGCGAACTCGTGGACGATGTCGAGGAGGGCGGTGTTTATCTCGATCCCGTGGACGATAAGGGCGTCCATCTCCTTTTGGGAGGCCATTTTCCGGAGGGGCGCGAGGTCTCCCCGCTCGACCTGGAGGAAATAGACCCGGTACTTGTAGCGGGCGAGGCTATGCTCGATGCCCGAGAGGATGGCGAACTTGTGGGGATCCTCGAAAAGGGTCTCGTAGGAGGTGAGGAAAACGACCGATCCCGTCTTCCCGGTCGCGAGGCTTTTGGCCTTCCTATCGGGGACGAAGCGGAGTTTCTTCATCGCCCTCTCGACTTTTTCCCGGACCTCGGGAGAGACGCTCGGGAAGGAATTGACGACCCGGGAGACGGAGGCTGTCGAAACCCCGGCTTCCTTCGCGACGTCCTTGATGGTGATCGACATGGCCTTATTCTATCCTTTCGATGAGAAGATAGCCCTTGGGGGCAAGCTTTCCCGCCTCGTATCCTTTTTCGAGGAGAATCTTTCCGGGTAGAGGCTCGAGGGCCCGGCTTTCCTCCGAAGCGTTCAAATAGACGGCCACCGCCTCTTCTTCTCCCTTCCGGAGATAGGCGAAAAGCCCGCCCCTTTCGCTATGGAGGGCATGGAAGAAACTCCCGCGGAGGGAAGGATGTTCCTTCCGGATGGCGGAAAGAAGAGGCAAGAGTTCCCCGAAGGGGCATTCCCCCACTCGTTCCATCGGCCGGCGGTACTCCTCTTCCCGGAGACCGAGGAAGCCGCGCTCGTCCCCGTAAAGGAGGTTGATCGGCCCCGGATAGGTGAACTGGAGGACGAAGGCGAGGGCCATCCGTTCCCGGTCGTCGCCCATGAGGGTGAGGAAGCGTGGGACGTCGTGGGTCGAAAGGAGGGAGAGCATCCCCCCGTGGTAGGCAGAAGGGATCCGGTTGAAGAGATAGGCCGTCCTTTCGAGGAGCTCGTCGCTTCTTCCCCCGGGGGAGAGGTAGGCAAGGACGGAACGCCGAAAGTCGTAGTCCATCGCCCCGTCGAAGCCTTCCTCGAGAAGCATCGGGCGAGGGTTTTGCCACGTTTCGGCCAAAAGGCAGGCCTCGGGGTTCACTTCCTTGAGGGCCGCGGAGAAAAAGCGCCAGAAGGACGGCGAGCATTCGTCGGCCGTATCCATCCGGAAGCCGTCGACCCTAAATTCGCCGACCCACTTGCGGAGGACCTTCAGGAAATAGGCGCGGACCGCGGGGCAATCGAGGTCGAGCTTCGGCATGTGGGCCTCGTAGCCGAAGGTCGCGTAGGAGGGGCGTTCCCCCTTCTTCGCTGGATAGGAAACCGGGAAGGAGAGGGAATAGAACCAATCCCGGTAAGGGGAGGCCTCTTGCCTTTCCAAGACGTCTTGGAACGCGAAGAAGGAAGGGCCGCAGTGGTTGAAGACCCCGTCGATGATTAGATGCATCCCCCGCTTATGAACCTTCTCGAGTAGGCGGGCGAAGTCTTCCTCGCTTCCGAGGGCGGGATCGATTTGGAGATAATCTTCGGTGTCGTAACGGTGATAGCTCATCGCCTTGAAGATGGGATTCAAGTATATGGCGTTGCAACCGAGGGAAGAGATGTAATCGAGGCTTTCCTCGATGGCCTTGAGGCTACCGCCATGGTGGGCATTCCGCGTAAGGGAGGGGGCAACGCCCGGGGCGAGGAAGCTATCGGGGAAGATATTGTAGAAGACGGCTTCCGAAAGCCACTTCGGCCCTTCGTGCCCGAATGAGCGAAAGCGGTAAGGGAACTTGAATAGATCGTTCCGTTCCTCGGAAAGGTCGGGGTGGAAACCTTCCCCGTAGTAATAAAGGTGCTTTCCCTCAACATCGATGAGCTCGAAGGCATAGACGAGGCGGACGAGGGGCGTTACGACCTCAACCTCGAAATAATCGTAGAGGGGCGTTGCAAAGGTCTTTTCCATCGCGAGGCGCTCCATCTTCACGACCGGGGCCGGGTAGGCGGTATCGCCATAGAGGAAGAAAACGTCTTGAAGGTCGCCCGAGCGGGCGCGGAGGCGGAAGGCAAAATGCCCGGGACGGGGGCTATAGGCCATTTCCGAGAGGGAACGGTGAAAAATTGCGCTCAAGTCCATGTCTTACTCCTTGACCCCGCCGGCGGAAAGCCCGCTTACCATGTGGCGCTGGGCCAGCATGAAGACGACGAGGATCGGCGCGCTGACGAGGAGGGAGGCCGCGAAGAAGACGGGCCAGCTCCCGGTCGATTCCTGGGCTTGGAGGCCGTAAAGGCCGCTCGCCAAGGTGTAGAAGTCGGGGTCGGATATGAAAGTCGTCGCGAAGATGTACTCGTTCCAGACGTAGATGAGGACCATAACGCCGGTGACGGCGAGGGCCGGCCGGGCCAAGGGAAGGAGAATCCGCATGATGACCTGGAAGGTCGAGCAGCCGTCCATCCGGGCCGCTTCCTCGATTTCGTAGGGAATGGTGTCGAAGTAGCCTTTGAGGTTGTAGAGGCCGAAGATGGCCATCGTCCCGACGTAAACCAAAAGGAGCCCGTAGATGCTATTGGAAAGGCGGAGCTCCCGGATGAGGGTATAGACCGAATATAGGGAAAGGACGCTCGGGAAGGCGTTAAGGACGATGAGGAAGCGGATGGCCGCGCCCTTGAGGCGGAAACGGAAGCGCGAGAAGGCGTAGGCGGCCGGGATCGAGATAGTCAAAACGAGGACGACCGTCGAAACGGCGAGGAGGAGGGTGTTCCCGAACCACGTCAGGATGTCGTAGTCGGTAAAAAGGGAAACGTAATTGTCGATCGTCCATTTCTCCGGGAAAAGGGAGAGGGAAGAAGAAAGGAGGGAATTGCTCTCCCCGAAGCTGATCCCGAGGGCATAGATGATCGGGAGCAAGGTCAAAAAGCAAAGGGCGATGAAGAAGATTTGAAGACCGCTCGCCTTGGCGATGTCTTTGGCTTTCTTGATGCTCTTTCGGCGGGCGATTTCCGCCTTAACGGGCGCCTTTTGCGGCATGTTTTCCTCCTTTCTTCCGGAAGGACGGGTCGAAGAGGACGGTCGAGAGGACGACGAGGACGAAGATGATGGTCGCGACCGCCCCGCTATAGCCGTAGTTCCCGGTGATGAAGGCTTGCTGGTAAGCGTAGACGATGACCGTCTCGATATGGGCCCCGGTCCCAACCGGGGAAATGGTCATGAGGTTGACGATGTCGAACTGCTTGAAGGTCGTGAAGAGGGTGATGAGGACGGCCGGGGCGACGATCGGGACGATCGAGGGAATGGAGACGAAGACGTGCTTCTCGAAGGCATTGCAGCCGTCGAGGGCCGCGCTTTCGAAAAGCTCCTTGTTCACGCTTTGGAGGGCCCCGTCGATGATCATGATCATGAAGGGAAGGGCCAGCCAAAGATTCACGATGGTGCACGAAACGAAAGCCATCATGTCGTTGGAGAGGAAGTCGGCCTCGACCCCGAGGAGGGCAAGGATCTTGCTGAGGTAGCCGAACTGGCCGTTGAACATCCCGTTCTTCCATAGGAGGATGCTCACGTAGCCCGGCATTGCCCAAGGGATCATAAGAAGAGCCTTGTAGATCTTCCGCCCCTTGAGACGGGGGGAGTTCAGGAGGACGGCCAGGACATAGGCAATGACCAACTGGAGGATCATGTTGACGGCCGTCCAAAGGATGGTGATCCCAAGGCTTCGGAGGAACGCGCTTCCAAGCGAGAAGGCATCGACGTAGTTCTCGATCCCGATGAGGGTGTAGTCGTAGTAGTTGTAGATCCCCATGTTCGTGAAGGAGAGGTAAACGGTGTGGCCGATGGGGAAGACGACCACGAGGAAAATGGTGAGAAGGGAGAGCGAGCTGAAGAGCCAGGGCTTACTTTCCCGCCCGATTTTCCTTAAGGTATCCGTTTTCATTTCATCTGCTCGATGAGCGTCTCGGCCTCGGCCTGGTATTTAGCGGCCGTCTCCTCGATATCGGCGCCGTTCATGTTGACGTCGGTAAGAAGATAGCCGAGCTCGCTCCACATGATGTCCATCTCGGGCCGGGAAGGCATCGGGATGGCATTTTCGGCCTGTTCCTGGATGGCTTTCACGATGGCGTTGTCGCTTACCCCTTCGATGTCGTAAGCCGCCTCGAGGGCCGGGGCGCAGCCGCTAACGAGGGCAAGTTCCCCTTGGACGGCGGGGTCGAGGAAGCATTCCATCACCGCCCTGATCCTTTCCCGGCGGGCGCTGTCCTCACATTTGACCTTCAGAGCCTGAATGCCCTGAACGCCGCTATAGGGAGAAA
>CASFWS010000078.1 GCA_949298295.1 uncultured Bacillota bacterium
CTCGAGGGTCACGTAGGCAATGGGGTTCTCCTCCCCGTCGCTTATCACGTCGTCGACGAGGCGCGCGGTTGAAACGAAGCCGGGAAGCGGAAGATAGCCTTCCGCCTCGTGGCCCTTCTTCGGGGTTCCGTAGATCCCAAGCCCATGGTTGATGACGGTGTCCTTCCCCCACTCGAGGTACCAGCGCCACTGGCCATAGGGTTCCACCAAGCGTTTGCCGCCGTAGAGGGATGACCCGAAGGAAAATAGACGGCACCCTTCCTCGGCCGTCCACGACTCGAGGGGAGGTTGGAGGTAATCGGAAGAGGACGGGAAGCCGAAGATGGAGTCCCCGTCGGTCATGATGAGGAAAAAAGTGATTGGGAGAAACGACTTCACCCGGGCCAGAAGGAGATCGACGGTCTTGCCGGCGAAGTGGCTCGAGGGGGCCGGGCTTCCTTCTTCGAAGGTCATCCTGGTGAAGGCTCCGCCGTATATCTCCCAGTCGGCTACGGCGTAGCGGTAGCCCTGCGCATACTCCTCCTCGTCGATACAGTAGAAACGATAGACAATCTTTTCCTCCTCGATGGGGACGGGGATCTCGTATTCCTCCTCTTCGGGGAAGGAAGGGGAAATGGTCGCCCGTCTCCCGCCTGAGGCAGCGGCCACGGCGTTGTAGATCTCGGCAAAGAAAGGGAATTCCCGGCGGTTGGCTTCGTTGGAAAAAGGGAACTCGACGAAAAGCCACCAAGGACCCTTCGAAGGTTCCGAGCAGGAAAAGCAAAGGAGGGCGGGAAGAAGGAGTGCGCTTAGATAGATGCGGCTTTTCATATTTCGGGGTCCTCCTTTACGTCGATATAGGAACCGGCCATGGCCGGAAGCTTCTCGTACTCATCCGGTTTAATGGCGTAGGAGGGGAGTTCAAACCTGACGTAGCCGTTCCCGGCATAAAGGAAGAGGAAGAACTCCTCAATTCGGGGAGGCACCTCGAATTCCGGGTCGGCATTGAGTCCCATGACGACATTGGCGACAAACTCCCAATAGGTAGCAAAGGGACGCCCGAGGAGAGCGAAAAGCCCGCCCGAAGAGACGGTTGAGAGGAAGATGCCATTGCCGAAGTCGACCCCGTCTTCGAAAAGGGGCCGGCTTGGTGAAAGCTCGGTGAGGAAGAGAATGCTTTCCCCGTCGGTAAGCGAAAGGGTCACGAGCTTGGCGTCGGCCCAGGAACTCCCCGCATCCTCGCCCTCGCTTTCGTAGAAGCTGCTCTCGCTCATATTGTCGCGATAGTAGGTGTAGCAGGAGAAGGCCTGGAAGACGATCTCGATCTGCCGCCCGGCAAAGCAAGGGAGGGCGAAGGTCACATCGGAAGGGATTTCGCTCTCCGCCCGATAGGCCATCATGAGACGGAGGCGCGGATAAGTCGGGTAGGAATAGCCGAAATAGGTCGGGGTCAAGGAAACGCTCTTGCCTTCCGGGAGGGCCGGGCGGAGGTCGCTTGGGTCCTTCCCGTCGAGGAAGCTCCCGCCCGCCTCCCCGAAGGGGAAGGTATGGAGGCGGTACATCATCTCAATGGCCTCCTCGTCGTAGGAGGAAGGCTCAACGGGCAGAACGGGCCTTTCGGAAGAGCTAGCCTCCTCTTGGTAGGAGGAGATGGCCGCTTCTCCGCACGCGCAAAGAAGGAAAGGGAGAAGAAGGAGCAGGGTCGTTTTTGCTTTCAAGGGAATCACCTCCGCCCCTCGCCTCAAGGGAGGGGCAGGCAATCGTCTCGTCTATCTTTACTATATGGCGCCGTCCGGGGAGGTCAAGGGGGCGAAAGCATCAAAAAAAGGCCCGTCCGGGCCCTTAGCACCCTTCGGCGCCTAGAAGAGGAAGAGGGAAGTATCGTAAGGGGAAGCGCCCACCGCTTCTTGGTAGCTGTTGGCGAATTCGCGGTTCGTTCCGATCTCCGCTTCGCTCGAAATGAGGCCGAAGCGGTTTTTGCCCCCGCCTTGGAGGGAGGTGACGAGGGAGGGCTGGTAGCCGAAGCGGGCCTGGACCTCACTTGGCTCCCCATACGCCTCGAGGGCGGAAACGACTTCCGCGGGGTTATTGACGGCCGTGTCGATCCGCTCGCCCGTCTTCTCGAGGAAGAGATCCATCGCCTCCTTTTCTTCCGCATAGGAGTTGACGTTGTAGAAGAGGGCCGCGGCCGGGAGGGTTTCCCCGAGCCCGGCACCCTTCCATTCTTCTTGGATGTCGTAGACGACCTCGAGCTCGACTCCCTTGGCGGCAAGCTGGCTCTTCGCGTTAGTGAGGACCGGCTCGGCCATCACGTAATAGTCGTAAGCCCCCGGGTTGCTCACGAGGGTCTGGAGGACTTGCTGGACCCCGGAGAGGTAAGTGACTTGGCTATCCTCGTAGTCCCAGCCCCACTCCTCGCTCGAAAGCTTCCGGAAGGCGACCGAGGCGGTGCCCGTCTCGTTGAAGGAGAGGATCCGCTCGCTTCCTTCGAAGGCCTCCCCGGCCTCGTGGGTCGTCGAGACGACGTAGAAGTTCCCGCCGGTGATCCACTTGGCGAGCTTGTAGTTGCTACTCCCTTGGCTAAGGACATTGAGCCCGTTCAGCCCGTCGAAGACGACCATGTCGTAGTCGTTGCCCCGAAGGGCCGGGGGGATCGAGGTGGCGTCGCTCGTCGAGGTCCAGTTCGGGTCGTCCCCCATGTCGTAGAAGGCGAGGGTCGGGGCCCCCGAGGGGGTAAGGAGGGTCAGCTCGGAAGAAGGCTCGAGAGCCGAAGAGCTTCCTTCGGACGTGCCTTCCGAGGGCAAAGACTCGGAGGGAAGGCTCGCGCCTTGGCTCGAGGAGGAGGTTCCCCCGCAGGAAGCGAGGGCGAGGGCGGCGAGGAAGCCGGCGCTCAAAAGCAGCGTTTTCTTCATGTTGTTCGAATTCCTTTTCTTAGTCGGCAAGTATTTCGCCAATCGGGGTGCCGATCAAATGGCTCGGCTTCTTGAGCCCGTAGTTTTGAAGGATGCTCGCCCCGATGTCAGCGAAGGAGGAGCGCTCCTCGAGGTATCTTCCGTTCTTGAAGGAAGGGGAATAGGCGATGAGGGGCACCTTTTCCCGGGTGTGGTCGGTTCCTTTGAACGTCGGGTCGTTCCCGTGGTCGGCGGTAATAAGAAGGAGGTCGCCTTCCCTAATGAGGGGCAAAAGCTCCTTGAGGCGGGCGTCGAAGGCCATGATGCAGCGGGCATAGCCCTTCGGATTCCGCCGGTGGCCGTACTCGCTATCGAACTCGACGAGGTTCACGAAGGTAAGTCCCGGCTCCTTCCGCTCCTTGGCGTCCGCAATGGTTTTGTCCATCCCGTCTTCGTTGCTGATTGTATGGAGGCTCTCCCCGATGCCGTACATGTCGAAGATGTCCCCGATCTTCCCGATGCCGTTGCTCTTAAGCCCGGCTTCGAGGAGGACGTTGAGGGCGGTCGGTAGCGGCGGCTTCAACGCATAGTCGTGCCGGTTGCTCGTCCGCTTGAAGCTGGCGGGAGTATCCCCAATGAAGGGGCGGGCGATGACCCGCCCGACCCGGTATTCGGGCCGGAGGCACATCTCCCGGGCGATCTCGCAGCAGCGATAGAGTTCCTGCAGGCCCGTTTTCTCCTCGTGGGCGGCAATTTGGAGGACGCTATCGGCCGAGGTGTAGACGATGAGGGCGTTTTCCTTCATCGCTTGCTCGCCGAGGACTTTGATGATCTCGGTCCCCGAGGCGGCGACGTTTCCGATGATCTTGTGTCCGGTCCTTTCCGTAAGCTCGGCGATGAGCTCTTCGGGGAAGCCGGTGTCCGTGAAGGTCTTGAAGGGCTTCTCGGTGTAGATGCCCATCATTTCCCAGTGCCCGGTCATCGTGTCCTTGCCGTTACTTTCCTCCCTGAGCCGCATGACGTAGCTATGGGGATAGGAAGGGGCCTCCGGGGTGTTATTGATGTCGTCGATGGCGCCGACCCCGAGGGAGGCGAGGGTCGGGATGGCGAAGTCCTCGAGGCTATAGGACGCATGCTTGAAGGTGTTGCTCCCGACGTCCCCGAAGCGCGCGGCGTCGGGTTCCTCCCCGACCCCGAGGGAATCGGCGACGATGAGGTAAATCCGCTTGAAAGGCATTGTTGTTTCTCCTGAGGATTATCTTATTCCCCGCGCCGGTTTAGTCAAAGGATACGCTCCTTCGGGCTTAAAAAGGAAAAGCCCGCCTAACTGTGCGGGCCGGAGGGCTTCCTCACGGGAATCTTAGGCGAAGAAGGCCGTGCGTCTAGACCTTTCCAAGGCGGCGGCATAATACCGGACCGGCTCGGAGGAGCCACTTCCCGTCGAGGAGGGCCCAAGGGCGGGATAAAGGATAAGGAAGAGGACGAAGGCAAGGACGACGGCCCCTAGCCCGGCGAGGAAGGATAGATAAGCCGTCTTCCCTTTTCCTCATGCCTGCGACGCAAGATAAGCTCCAACAGCGGAACGCACTCGCTGACGCAGCAAATCGGCATCGTTGCACACATTCGAAAAGGTTTCTGCTCCTATAGCCGCACACAGGGCATTGTTGTGCACCTGAAGCTTCGGAATGCTCGAACGACACCTGAGTTTTCCGCCTTCATACTTTTCGAGTGCCCCGGCCAAACCGCTCTCTTTTAGGAGAGCCAGATAGCTCGAAATCGTCATCACATTGCCCATTGGGCCCTGCAGCTCCGTCAGAAGCTTTGTGAGCGACATTTCTTCACCCGACCGAGCCGAAACAGCCGAAAGCGTGTGTTTCATCAACGCAGCTTTAGCAATCCGTGTGTCTTCAAGGATGTCGCGGGTAAGCGTACGATCAACCACCGCACTTCGAATCGTTTCCTTCCAGTAAACCTCATCGTCGATCGCATCGGCAGCCGTCGGATAACCGCCGAAATAGACGTATTGTTCCAACGTCCAGCCGAAGGCCTCCTGCATTTCCAGAAATGCCCAGTGTGTCATTCGGATTTCTTCAAATCGTCCCATCAACGATTCGCTCAAGCCCGTGAAATATCGCGCCCTCGCCGAGCCGATCAGCACAACTTTGACTTTTTCCTTATCCCACGTATCCGCATCCCAATGCCGCTTCACAGACTGCGTCCAGTCGGGAATTTTTTGGATCTCATCAATCGCTAACACACTGCCGACGGATGATTTGCGCGCAGCCTGACGAGCCCTTTCCCAAACAAGCGACAGCCACACACTTTTGTCACCGGTCACGTTGTCGGCTCACGCGTACACACTCGGCATCTCGAGCGACTCGAGGACATGCTTGACCGTTGTCGTCTTTCCGATTTGCCGCGGCCCGACGACAAGCTGAATGAATTTTCTCGGCTCATGCAAGCGATCGGATAAAAGTTGAAATTCACGGCGTTCGTACATGGCGAGAACCTTTTA
>CASFWS010000079.1 GCA_949298295.1 uncultured Bacillota bacterium
TTATGCCGATTACCTCGGGAGCTACGGGAGCGAAAAGGCCGAGGAACTCCTCCACACGAGTTACCGGAGCAACCGGGAACGTTACCCGAAATAAGGAAAGCGAGCCTCCGGGCTCGTTTTCTTTATGCGCGCCGGCGCGCATAATAGCCACGATGGCCAACCTTTTCTTCGACCTCGACGGAACTCTCGTCGATACCTTGCCGGGCATCTGCAAGGCCCTCAACGAGGCCTTGGCGGTCTCGGGCGCCCCTTTTTCCTATGCTCCTAGGGAGGCGGAAAAGCTCATCGGCCGAGGAGCCGATGCCTTGGTCCATCGTGCCCTCAGGGAACTTGATGGGCCGGAGCTTTTCGGCCGCGTGAAGGCCGCCTATCTCCCCCGTTACGAAGAGTATCAAATCGCAGGAAGCGCCCCCTATCCCGGCCTTGGGCCGGCCTTAACGAAACTCAAAGCAACCGGGCATCGCCTCTTCGTTTACACGAACAAGCCGGAAAAGCTTGCTAAAGAGCTCCTCCTTTTCCATTTCGGGGATGGCCTTTTCGAGCAAATTGAGGGGCAGCTTGAGAGTCGGTCGGTCAAGCCGAACCCCGAACCCATTTTCGCCATGATGGAGCGGCGGGGGCTTTCGAAGGGAGGAAGCTACTACGTCGGGGATTCAATCGTCGACTACGAGACAAGCGTCGCGGCCGGGCTTCCGCTTATCCTGGCGGCCTATGGATACGGCGACTACCGGGGAGAATGGGCCCAAAAAGCGTTGTTGGTGCTCAAAGAGGCGGCCGATATTGCTAAAATTCCCCTATGAGCATCGTTACGAAGAAAAGGGATGAGGGCGCCGGACGCCCGTATGGCGAAATCCTCCTCGGAGCCTTTGCCTTTGTCCTATCCTTTGCCGTCTCGTTGGCTAGTGCCAATCCCAATTACGAATCGGGGATGAACGATCCGAGTTACTATTTGCGGAGCGGGGTCGTCTTTTTCGTCCCCCTAACTGTCCTAGCCCTGATTGTCTTGGCTCTTGGGGTCAGCTTCGGGAAAGACGCGGCCAAAGGACACGTCGCGAAGGCCGTCGGATATCTATTCGACATCCTGGCCTTCGCCAGTTACGGGGCCATGAGCCTCGTCCATTACGCTGACCGCCCGGAGATCGCTAAGAACGTCTATTTCCTCGCCTCGGTCGTCGCGGCCATCCCTTACCTGTATTTCTTCATTGCCGAACTCCTCGACTACGTCGGCTCCGATGCCTTGAAAGGGCGGAAGGACTTGGCAATGATGCTGCTCCCTTCCTTGCTCGGGGCCGCGGCCTTTCTCTACGTCCTTGGCACCTACCTTTATCCCGACCTCCATCGGGTCGAGGGGACGGGGAACCCGGAAGTAGCCTACGGCCTCCATTTCTACTTGCTTCTTGCCGCCATGGCGGTAGCTGTCCTCAGCGGACCGGTCGGGCGGATCCTTGCCCATAAGGTTTGGCCGGACGAAGAGAAAAGCAAATCCGATATGCTGAGCGGTGTTTTGCTGGCGTTTTCCGGCTTGATTCTCTTCATCGATTCTTTCCTCATCGACGGATCGGGCCTTTTCCTCTACGAGCTTTACTACGTAAGCTTGGCCCTTGGGTGCGCCGTGCTTCTCATCGGTGCCTGCCTAGTTTCCTATTCGGAACTCGCGACCCGGTTCGAGGCAAGCGGCGGGGACGAGGAGAAAGAGCCTAAGGAGGAAGAGAAATGAGAGATACCTACATCGTCGATTCTTTGAGCGGGAAGAAGATTCTTTTCGAGCCCCTTAGTCCGGGAAAGGTTTCCCTTTATTGCTGCGGACCGACCGTTTATAGCGACCCCCATATCGGCAACTTCCGGCCGGTCATCGTCTTCGATCAGCTCGTCAAATACTTCCGGGCCATCGGCTACGATGTCACGTATGTGAGCAACTACACCGACGTCGACGACAAGATCATCAACCGGGCGAAGGAGCTCGGCATCAGTGAAGCCGAGCTTTCCGAAGGCGTCATCGCGGCCTTTGGAGAGCTCGTGAAGAAGGTCGGCTCTTCCCTTCCCGACATCACCCCGCGGCCGACCAAAATGATGGGGGAGATCATCTCCTACATCCGCCGCCTCGAGGAAAAGGGGTATGCCTACGAAGCCGGGGGCAATGTCTATTTCCGCGTCCGGAAAGTCGCTTCCTATGGGCAGCTCAGCGGCAACACGGTCGATAACCTCGAGAAGGGCGCCCGGATCGAGGTCGATTCCGCCAAGGAGGACCCGCTTGACTTCGCTCTTTGGAAAAAGACGGAGGAAGGCATCAAATGGGCCTCCCCCTGGGGCGAGGGCCGCCCTGGCTGGCACACCGAATGCTGCGTGATGATCGATACCCTCTTCCGTTCCCAAGGCGGCTACATCGACATCCACGGCGGAGGCTTCGACCTCAAGTTCCCACACCACGAGAACGAGCGCGCCCAGTCCTTTGCCCAGAACGGAAACGGCTTGGCCCGCTATTGGATGCACAACGGCTTCATCGATATCGTCGGGGAAAAGATGAGCAAGTCTCTCGGAAACGTCGTCCTCATGAAAGACGTCGCGAAGGATTACGGCGGACTTCCTTTCCGCCTCATGGTCCTTTCCACCCATTATCGGGCTCCCCTTTCCTATAGCGACGAGAAGATGAAGGAAGCCAAGGAGAAGTTCGATTCCCTTTCCTCTTCGCTAAGGAAGGCTTTCGTCCAGCTTTCGCTCCTTGGTCGGGAAAGCCTGGAAGCCGGACTTGAAGGTTCCTCGCTTCTCGAAGAACTCTCGGACGACCTCAACACCCCGAATGCCCTTTCCCGGCTCTATGCCGAGCAGAAGGCCCTCAACCAAGCGCTGAGGATGTCGAAAAAAGATCCGGATGGCCTCGAAAACGCCTACAAAGCCTTCGTTTCTTCCTTGAAATTGATGGGACTTTACCTTGAGCCATCACCCCTTTCGGAGGAAGACAAAAAGCTGTATTTCGATTACAATAAGGCCAAAGATGAAAAAGACTTCGGAAGGAGCGACCTCCTCCGGGCCAAACTCATCGAGAAAGGGCTTTTTTAGAGGACCATGACCACCATCGACCGCATCATCATCGATTGGTTCAACCACGGCTTCGGGAACCTGTTGCCGGAGGATTTCTATTGGGTCGGGAACATTTTCCTCATTCTGCTTTCCCTTGTGATGGCCGCCCTCCTTTCGGGCCTCATCGGCTTCGAGCGGGAGTATAACGGCCATGCCGCCGGACTTCGGACCCACCTGATGGTTGCCATCGGGAGTGCCCTCATCATGATCGTTTCGCTCTACGGGTTCTCGGATGGCGATTTCCCCAACCGCGATCCGGCCCGCTTGGCTGCCCAGGTCGTTCCGGGCATCGGCTTCCTCGGCGCTGGGACCATCATACAGACGGGAACCGACATCAAGGGGCTGACGACGGCCACGACGATCTGGGTCACGATGGCCATTGGCCTCGCTTGCGGAAGCGGCAACTTCATCGTCGCCGCCATCGCGACGGGAGTGGCTCTTGTTTGCCTCGTTCTCCTAAGGCGGGTCGAGAAGGCGATGGCCAAGCGGAATCCGATGCTCATGCTCGTCGTCCCGAGCGACCGCCCGGTCACCAGTGACATCATCCTTGCCGCCAATCGCTACAACATCAAGATCCGGGAAACGCAGACCGAGCTTCTTTCCTATCAGGAAAACAGCGCCCTTCGCATCGTTTTCCGGATGTCGAGCGCCGACGAGACGGCCATTTCGGCTTTCCTCGACGAGATCCGCTTCGTCGTGAAGCCGCTTGAATTGAAGATTTCCACGGACGTGCAATGATCACCTACCGCAAAAAAAGAAAAACGATCGTCGAGAGCAAGCCTATAATCATATACGGACGCAATGCCTGTCGATCCGCCGTCTATTCGGGCCAAGCTGAGCGGTTGTACTATCTTTCCCGATTGGAAGGCGACGAAGTAGTCCGCCTTGCCAAAGAGCGCGGGCTCTGGGTGCGTCCAAGCGATGAGCCGTCGCTTGCCCGACTAAGCGGCCGGGCTCCGCACCAAGGGCTGGTCTGCCAGATTCGACCGGCAGAGCCTTTGCCTTTGAAGGAGCTGATTGCCCAAAGCCGGAAAAGCGAGTACCCGACCATCGTTCTTTTGGACGGAATTGAAGATCCGCACAACCTCGGGGCGATCCTTCGCTCCGCTGATGCCTTTGGGGCCGACGGCGTCGTCGTCCGCTCCCGGGGGCAGGCTCCGCTAAATGCCACGACCTACAGAACGTCGGCCGGGGCGGCTTGCTATGTAAAGCTCTCTATCGTGTCTTCCTTATCGAACGCCGTTCGGGAACTGAAAGCCAATGGCTTCTGGATCGTGAGCAGCGAGGGAAGCGCATCTCTTACCTATCTCGACGTCGATTACAAGGTGCCGATTGCCCTTGTCGTCGGAAGCGAGGGGAAAGGGATTTCGCGGCTCGTCCTCGAGGAAAGCGACTTCGTCGTCAAAATCCCGATGCATGGACATGTAAACTCCCTCAACGCATCGGTGGCTGCCGGTATCTTCCTGGCCCAGATCGATGCCTGCCGAATGAAATAACATTATCAAAACACTGCAACAAACCAAGGACGAGGAATTGTTCGTCCGCCTACGAGTCGGGAGCCAAGAAGCGCATTCCGCTCTCATGGAGCGCTACTTCGCCCTCCGAATCAAGCTCTGCTACCGGGCCCAGCCCGTTCTCGCTTCGCGAATCGACGTCTGGGACCTCAACTACATCTTCTTTTGTTCCTTCGAGAACGCCCTGCTGAGCTTTGAGCTCGGAAAGGGCACCTTCCGAAGCTTCCTCCTAACCATCCTCTCCCACGAGATCATCGCCTTTTACCAAAAGGAAGGGCGCTTCGATCCCCGAACCCTCTCCCTCGACGGTAACGTCGACGAGGAGGGAACCCTCACCTTCCACGACGTCGTATCTTCGCCCGAGGAGTCGCCCTCGGCCTACTACGAGCGGGCCGAGGCCTTCGAGCAGCTCGCTTCGGTCATTGACGAATTGGACGAAGAGTTGCTCACTTCGATAGTAATGACATACCAGCTGGGGCATATGAGCGTGGAACAGTTCAGAGAAACGGTGAAATCCGCAGTAAGCGCAGATCCCGCCATGGCCCCGTACACATCTGAAATAGACGGTATGTCTGTAGAGGAGATGGGGCAGCTCATTCACATGGATGTAAAGACCTTTGAGGCCGAGGACGAAGAGGGCGATATTACGACCTACGTGGATATGCGCCCTATAATGGCGCGCCTCATAGACAGCGGAATGATGAGCGAGGAGTCCCTTGACGATTCCAGGGCGTCCATGGAGGAGACCGTGGAGGCCACCTGCGCCTTCATCGACA
>CASFWS010000080.1 GCA_949298295.1 uncultured Bacillota bacterium
ATGAGGTCGTAGACGCGTTCGGCTTCGGCCGGCGGATGCCCTTTGTTGACGCTCCGCTCGACGAAGGCGGAACGGCCCTCCTTCATGACGGCCTGGTTCTTCTTCGAGATGGCCCGGCGGAGGACGTCGGCCTCCCCGAAGGAATAGCCGGCATAGGCCTCGGCTAGGAGCATGATCTGCTCCTGGTAGACGATGATCCCGTAGGTCTCGTCGAGGATGGGAGCCAGTTCCTTGGCAACGTAAGATACCTTCTCAAGGCCTTTTTTCCGGCGGGCGAAGCGGGGGATCGATTCCATCGGGCCCGGACGGTAGAGGGCCAAGACGGCCGCGACGTCGGTGAAGGAGGTCGGAGAGACTTCCTTGAGGGTCCGCCTCATCCCCGAGCTTTCCAGCTGGAAGAGGCCCATCGTCTTGCCCTCGGCCACGAGGGAAATGGCTTTCGGGTCCTCGATATCGAGGTCCTCGTAAGTAAGCCTGCGGCCCGTTTCTTTTTCCACAAGGCCAAGGATGAGGTCGAGGATCGAGAGATTGCGGAGGCCGAGGAGGTCGAATTTGAGAAAGCCCTGTTCCTCGAGATAGTCCTTTTCGAGGTTCACGACGAGGCCGTTTCCCTCCTCTTCCCGGCAAGGGGCAACCAAAGGAAGGGGGTTCTGGTCGATGATGACCCCGGCGGCATGGATACCCCGTTGGCGGGGCAGCCCCTCGATCTTCGAACCCTTGGCGGCAAGGTTCAGGTAATAACGGTCGCCTTTCACGAGATCGTGGAATTCCCGGCTCTTCCGGTAGTTGTCGGCCAAAGAGAGGAAGGGGTCGAGGGTCGAGGAAACAAGCTTCAGCTCGCGCTCGGTGTACTTGAGGGCTTTCCCGGCGTCCCGGACGGCTTCCCTAGCCCCGATGGTCTGGCTGGTAAGGACGCGGGCGACCCTTTGGCCGGGGTAGCGGGCAAAAAGGTAGGCGACGACCTCGTCGCGGCGGACATCCGAAAAGTCGACGTCGATGTCCGGCATCGTCTTCCGCTCGGGGTTGAGGAAGCGCTCGAAAAGAAGGTTGTACTTGATCGGGTCGGGAGTGACGATCCCGAGGGCATAGGCGACAAGCGACCCCCCGGCCGAGCCCCGGCCTGGGCCGACCGAGATGCCGTGCTCCTTAGCAAAGGAAACGTAGTCGCTCACGATCAGGAAGTAGGATGAGTAGCCCATTTGGGCGATGATGCCGAGTTCGTAATCGAGCCGCTTTTGGTATTCCGGCGGAATGCTTCCTTTCCGCTTAAGTAAGCCCCCGATGCTCTTCTTCCGGAGATAGCTTTCCTCGCTTTCTTCTTCCGGGACGGGGTATTGGAGGAGGGAGCCGCGCCTTTCGATCAGGGAAAAAGAACCGCAAAGGTCGGCTATCTTTTCCGTTAAGGCGATTTCTTCCGGTCGATAGTACGAAGCTATTTCCTCAGAAGTCGGCCAATGCTCATCCTCGATTTCCCCGACTTCCTCGAGGTCGATTTTCCGGTCGATGCTCGTAAGGATCGCAAGGGACGTTTGGTCGGATTCCTCGAAGTAGGCGATGAGCGGAAGGGCGACCACGCGGGGGCCGTAGGCCTTCCTTAGGGCTTCCCTCTTCCCGGCCTCAAGGCCATAGAGGAGGCCGATGTAATCGACGCCGGGAAGGGGCTTGGCCCCGCCCCGGTAGGGGAAGATGCTCACAAGTCCCTCGAAGGGAAGGCGGAGGTCATCGCTGGAAAGCTTGCGGGTGGACTCAAGGTAGGAAAGCCGAAGGAGCTCTCGGTATCCGGCTTCGTTTCGGGCATAAAGGAGCACTGATTGCTGTTCGCTGATTCGGGCCTCGTAGCCGAATAGCGGCGTGGTGCCAGCCTTTTTGGAGGCGTGGGCAAAAGGAGCATAACCAGCGAGATTGCAATCGGCGATGGCCGCAGCTTGGCAACCCCTCTTCAAGGCGTAGGCAGGAATCTTTTCGGCCGGAAGGGAAGAGGCAAGGTAACTGAAGCCGCTTCGGATGTAGAGGGGTACGAAAGACATCCCCACCATTATAAGGCAAGGCGGTCCTCTTAAGAGGACACAGGCTTAAAGGAAAACTCTTTCAAGGGTGCCGGTAGTGGCCTTCCGGGCAGGACCAAACCCCGTCATCGTCGAGGCGGAGCTCCTTTCCGCAGATGGGGCAGCGTCGGACGTAGCCGCCCTTTTTGGAGCTGCTCTCGAAAGAAGAACCTATCAAGCTCTCGAGGAAATCGTCGTTTAAAGGATCCACGCCGTAACTATAGGCGAGCTTCAAAGCCCTTGCCACCGGCCGCGATGAAGTTAAGATACTCTTATGTTTCCGAAGTCGATTCGTTCCTCAAACCGCGATACCTATCAATTCGCCCTCATGTTCGGCCGCGACGGCTGGTACTATGCGGCGATGGTCATCATCACCGTTGCCGGGGCCGTAACGACCTTCTTCGAGGTCAACGGCCAGTCGCTTCTCTTCATCGGCCTTGCCATTGCCCTTGCCGGGCTCATTCTCCCCATGGTTTTCCTTGCCTTTGCCCGCCCGGTCCTCCCTTGGGCTTCGGTAACCTCGCTGGAGATTTATGGGAACGGGACGATGGAGGTGAGCCTCCGCCTTTTCAAGCGGCCCCTCGCGAGGAAAAAGACCATGCGCCTTTCCTATGTCGAGAAGCGGAAAGACGGGTATTACCTCGGGACGAGTTACCGCCGGAGCGTCTATTTGCCCTTCGGCTCGATCGGGCACGTCGATTCCGAATTCTTGGATAAACTCGAACTAATGGTCAAAAATGGAACCTATCCCGCATCTTGATTATTGAAGCCGCATCCCGAGAAGGATGCCGATCTGTAACGGAATCGGAACCAGGAGGACATACCAGATTTCTTGGTTTAAGTAGAGACGGAAATGGAGCGGGAGGACGATGAAGGCCGTCCATATCGTCACCGAGAGGAAGATCCAGAAAGGCAGGGATACCTTGTAGAAACGCCACGAGAGGAACGTGGATACCAACGAAGTGAGGGGGACCGCCCAGAGGAAAACAATCCAGAGATTGGGATCGGGTGACTCGCTCGAAATCAGGTTGTAGGCGAAGATGGCCGCCGCCCCGAAGAAGATGAAGCAGGCGACCATCGCGATGATGGTGATTTGGTTGGCTTTCCTCTTGGCCCCCTCGGGGGCCTTTTCCAAAACGGCATTGGCGCCGTTTTCCTTGAGCATCGTGTCGAGACCGACTCCGAAGAACTCGGCGATGGTCTTGGCGACATCGAGTGGCGGGAGTCCCTTCCCCATCTCCCATTTGGAGATTGACTTGTCGCTGTAACCTAGTTTCTCAGCTAGCTCGAGCTGGGTGAGGTGACGGTCTTTCCTCAGGGCTTGGAGGTTGCTCGCAAAGACGCTTTCAAGGCTTTCCATATCGGCGTAATGGTAGTCGTTTTTATCTTCGAGGTGAATGCAATTTAATAGAAAACGATTAAGACAAATGGCAAAAACATAGGAGTTATCGATTAAAACCCAACTCTCCTTTCCGTAGAGCCATTTCTACGAGGCCGTTTTCGGCCATGAGGGAGACATTCGAGATTTGCCCTCTATAATGGCAGGCGAAAGGAAGTGGACCCATGAAAACCGGATTGATCGTCGGTCTCAGTGTCGGAGCGGTCGCCATCGCGATCGGGATCCCGGCCGGAATCTATCTTGCCAGTGTCCTTAAGGAACCGAAGGTCGACTATAGCGGGATCGAAAGCGACGGCTATGCCTACGACATGGCGGCCGGCCGGGCCAAATACGAGGCTTGCCGCGGCGACTATTCGAGCCTCGCTCCCGAGGATGCCTTCAATATCTCCCTCGACCTCCTTAGCGGTCTCGACCATTACCGGACCCAAGGAATCGGGGAAGCCAAGGCTCTCTTCATTACTCAGGAAATCCGCTCGACCATCGTCCGGGACGGGGACAGCTATTTCGAGGAAAGCCTCTCGGCATCTAATAGCTCCCTTACCCCTTCCTGCGCCTGGCGGATGTATCAAACTGACGAGGGCGTCACGCAGTACCAAGGTACCCTCAATTCCGGATCCTATGAGGCGGCCACCTTCGATGCCGACGAGGGAATGGAATTTGATTATGACGCCTACCGGGAGCGGATGGGGCGCCTCATCAGCGACCGGACGATCTTCGTCGTCTCCAAAAGCACCGTCATCCGCGACGAGAGCTCCTTTGTTAAGGATGGCGACGGATATCGCCTCTCCATCGTCCTCGACCCGGTCCTTTCCGTCGTGAACTACGTAAAGCAGATGGTGACCGTATCCAACCTGCCCTCAGCTCCGACCTTCAACGGCCTTTCGATTCAGATGACTTTCGACAAGGACCTTTACCCGGTAACCCTCACGACCGAGGAAAGCTACCAAGCCGATTCCGGAATGGGAATCTCGGCCACGGTCAACGGAACCCTGACGACCTATTTCGACCTTGAAGGGCAGTTCGAAATCCCTTCCCTGAACGAACCTGAAACCTACGAAACAAGATAAAAGAGGTACACCCATGCTAAACAAACAAACACGGAAAAAGATCCGCAAAACCATCCTTTATTCATCGCTATTCACGATTCTCTTATCGGGATCGACGGCCATTTCCTATTATCTATCGCCTTCCAAGACGATTGCCTACGTCCCTCCTTCGACAAGCGAGGGCGGCGGTGGAAGTAGCGAAGGCGGAAATCCGGCCCCGACCGACCACCTTTCGAAGCTTCTTTCCCGGCTTGAAAGCCTCCCTGGAATCGGCGGAAGCCTCGAAGGTACCCTCTCCTTCCCGAAAACTTCGGGCAGTTCCGAACTCTCGACGGCCAGCATCGACGCCTCCTTCATCCTTTCGCTGGCCGACGCCAACGAGGAGTGCTACCGCATCGCCGAGGAGGCCCGCAGCAGGGGTAAGGACCCGGAGACCAAGGTGGAGATTCCCAGAGCGGAGGACCTGGCCTCCAGGGTGGAGAAGCTCCTGGACGATTACGAGGTCGCCGGCATCGCCGAGACCATCAGAAAGCTCACGGACGAATTGGGCAACAGGGAACTCGTCTCCCTGATGGCCGCCAAGGAGATGGCCAAGAGGTCATCCGGGGACAGAGAGAAGGCACTGGACACCGCCATACGTGTCGGTCTGGCCGTCCTCACCGA
>CASFWS010000081.1 GCA_949298295.1 uncultured Bacillota bacterium
CTGACAAGTTTGAAACAACCGAAATTTGTCAAAGTTTGATCGAATTCAAGGCCAGTATCATCGTTTTTTGTAAGGAGATATCCACCTTCGTCCTCTGAGTACAACGAGAAAGTGCCTTCCGCGAGACCGATTCTAACCTCGAAGACAATTGGTTTGGTTTCGGCCAAGGGGTCAATCGTGATTAGACCGTCATCGCCGTCGCCCAATTCCTCCGTTTCAAGAGTTAGCCGCTTGTCAAGACCGGCCGCAAAAACGTCTCCTCCGGTTGCACCCAATCCAATGACTACCTTTTGGCCGATCCTCAAATCATCTACGGCGTTAAGTTTATAATTCAAAGTTTCAGGCACTTCCGAAACAGTGTAAGTCCAGGCTCGGGTGTCGGTACCCAAACCGAATTCGATCGTCGTGTCGCCTTCCGAATACGTCCCATGAACTTCGATGCCTTCAGAGGTGATATCTTCTTCGGTGAAGACGTAGCCGACAGCCGGCTCAAAGGTGAGCAAAGAAGAGTCTATTACCTTGTGATTTCCTTCGCTGTCGTAACCCCAAACCTCAAGGCCATCGATCGAAAAGGCCTCACCGACATAGAAATCAGTGTCGGCAGGAGCCTTTTGAACCCCCAAAGAAACAACATCGCCGATAGGGGCGGGCAATTCAATGATGATTTCTAGATTGTACCTAAGCATGCTTCCGCTCGGAAGGGTTGCACTTATAGAAGCCGTTGGATCAACGGGAGTAAGGCGATAATCAGATCCCTCGCTGCTCCCACTTGCGTTTACGAGTTGTAAACTGGTGAAGCTCCCCTTGTTGCCCGAAGCGGCATCCATAAGAACCGATGTAATGTTGGAGCCGCCTTTCGGGGTTATCGTGAGCGTGTAGCCATTCTGATGACGTATGTAATCATTCTGCGTAGTATCAGGTGATCCGTTTTTGTGCAAAACGGAGGCATCAAACCACTCAGTGGACCATTTTCCTGTTGTCGCTTGCGCAAATGTATTCTCGGAAGTTGTCCCTTTGATCCCGACCAAGTACACAGTAAGAGAATCGGCATCATTGGCCCTCTTCACCGTAAGACTTTCCCTTACGCCAGCGTAAACCTCATCGGTAACCGGAGCTTCTTGTCCAGCCGAACCTGTGGAAACAGCGGCAACAACGCCTAACGCTGCCGCGAAGATCATCGCCTTAACAAATTTCATATAGCCTGCATTGCCCTCCAAATGCGCAGGACCGGGTAACCGGAATGATTCGTCTCAAGAGATGGCGGAATTTGTTGTGGGCTGTAAGGTCAGTTACCTCACAGATACGCAAACCCTACCATTGCCTTAACGGAGAATGAATGAGCAGCAACCGCTATCAAAGTGTGTATTTATCGAAAAATTTTAAATCTTCCTGAACAATGTATAGTTTTTGAACTTGCCTATAAAGAAAAGAAGTCGCTCATTGAGCGACTTCAAATTCTTATAGAAGTTTGAGGTTTTACCGGCTTTCCCGACGGCGCCTGACGATGTAAGCGCCTCCAAGAGCCGCGGTCGCTGCCAGGAGGCCTGCAGCGCAGATCCAGGCCGTCGTCCCTTCGGGCATCTGGCTCCTCACATCCAAACCGTAATTGAGCGGTTCGGGCGAGCGGCCCATGAAGTCCTGATAGACATCGCTTCCGTACTTCCCGACGATGTAGTCGTAACGGGCAACGCACTGTTCGACGAGCGTCCCTTCCTCGTCAGGAACAGCCGAGGCAAAGAAGGCCTTGTCTTCCTCGGTGAGCGTTTCCTCGTAAAGAGCGGCCAAGTTGTCCCAATTCTCGACGTCCGGAGCGGTAACCCCACCGTCGCAAAGCGGCTCTTCCAGGAACGCTTCGGCGAAAGCGTTGGCATCGGAACTAGCTTCCGGAGCCCACGTGATGCTGACGTATTCCCAGCCGATTTGGTTGCTGTTATTTGACATGCTGACGACAGCTTCCCTGAAAGCGGTTTCCCCATGGTAGGCAATGGAAGTTCCGTCGTCTGGGAAAGACATCTTTTCGGAATGCGCACCGACAGTTAAGGTGGCAGTTTGGATTTTTGTAGTCCACTGTTTAAAGCCGAACTCGATGCCTAGCATGTCTTTCGTGGAAGTGATTGTGAGGGTGCCGCCTTTCGAGACCGGCATGTCGGTTATCGTTTGGGACTGCTTGTTGGCTGAGGAAAAAGTTGCGACAAAGAGTTGTTCGCCAGTGGAGTCCGTAAACGTGAGACTACGCTTTTCGTAATCGCTATTCCAATTGGCAAGGAAATCTTCGTGCTCTCCGAAAAGATACCTCGTAGCATCACTATGAAGAATTTCGATTTGCGTTTGGCCACTAACCCCACTGCCATCGGTGGCTGTGGCGATGACCGTGACGGTTCCCTCCGAAATTGCCTTAAGAACACCGTTTTGATCGATGGTGGCAATTTCATCGTTGTCCAATGACCATTCAACCGTTTTAACCGTGGCATCATCTGGAGTCACAACGGCCGATAGCTCAATCGTTGTGCCTTCGTAGATGGACTCGGACGGCGAAACCACTTCGATCCCAGAAACGGGAACGGTTTCCGCGTCAGAGTAGACTGAATAGAAGTCGATTATGACGTTGTCAAACCGGTAATCGCCCGACGACCCGGAATCCTGCCAAATAACGGCAAAGTAGCCAGAAAGGGTTTGTTCAAGGCTAAAGGCGTAAGATGTCGCACTGGATATGCTTAGCTGCTCTACTTCCTCGAAAGCATCGTTAGTATCAGAATAAACGAGATGGAGGCTGCCTCGATTGTTGCCCTTTCCACCGCCCCACGAGACTTCTACACGACCAATATCCTGCAAGGCGTTTTTGCAAATTACGGCGGTCGTCTCGGAAGCCAAGCCCTGGTTGTTCTCGGGCACATATTTTGCGTAATCGCCAGTAAGACCTAATTGTGAGCGACTCTTGGCGTTTGTTCCTACCGATTTATTGTTTCCACCGAGGGTCACGATCCAATCGCCTTCAAGTTCCCCATAGGTTTCATATCTAGAATCGCCAACCACGATGTCAGAGTCGAAAGTTGCCGCAAGGGTTTCGACGCGGGCAGCAGCGACTTCGCTCGGGCGAACTGAATACTCGGCGCAAGCAAATCCAAGCCCGAAAGCCGCTGCTGCTCCGAGGATTCCGAGAAGAGGACGTCTTAGTTTGAGATTCATGGAACTCCTGCTTTCCGTGCATTTCGCTGCACAACGGAAGCGAGCGGTCTCTTATGAGGTGAATGGAAAAGGGAAAAGGAGGGATTATTCCCTCGTAGCACGTTTCATGCCGACGATGAGACGCAGTATTCCCCTCATTTAAGCCCTCCGCTTCAAGTAGAAGCATAGAGAGAGAGAGAGAGAGAGAATCAAGCCGCCCTTTCATTAACCCCGTCTTACCAAAGATGGATCGGCCCTCGCCTCATCGAAGGAAAAGGCGTTTCCGGGAAATCGCAAAGAAAGGGCTTTCTTTCCTTGGCCTGGCCCTCCAATCCTGGATTGCCGCACCTCTAACGATTCCCTTTCCGCTTCGATGGCTCTTTCCTGCCGGCTGGTCTAGAATCACCTTGGAGAAAGGACAGGGCCTTGCCCTGAGACATACATGGACGAAAAAGCAAAGAAGCGGTTGGACAAGTTCCTCCGCTACGTGAGGATCGACACCCAAAGCGACGAGGAGAGTACCTCTTCCCCTTCGGCCGAAAAGGAATACGACCTCCTGAACCTCCTGAAGGAAGAACTTCTGGCCCTCGGGCTGAAGGACGCCGAAATCGACGAATACGGGCGCCTTTATGCCCATCTCGACGGAGTGGATGGCTGGGAGCGCATCGGCCTCAACTCCCACGTCGACACCGCCTCGGAAGCCTCCGGCAAGAACGTGAATCCGATCATCCACGAGAACTACGACGGGAAAGACATCGTCCTTCCTAACGGCCTCGTCACCTCGGTCGCCGACTTCCCGCGCCTCAAGAACTATGTGGGCGACACCATCGTCACGACCGACGGCACGACCCTCCTCGGAGGCGACGACAAGGCCGGCCTTGCCATCATCATGAACGCCCTCGAGGAATTGATCGAGGAAGGCGTCCCCCACCACCCGGTGAGCGTCCTCTTCACCCCCGACGAGGAAATCGGCCGCGGGCCCGAGCACTTCAATAACGAACGCTTCGGGGCTGAATACGCCTACACGATCGACGGGGCCGACCCCAACCTCATCGAGTATGAGAACTTCAATGCCGCCCACGCCGAAGTGCGGATCGAAGGACTCGCCATCCATCCGGGCGAAGCCAAGGGCAAGCTCATCAATGCCCTCACCCTCCTCGAGAAGCTCGACCTCTCCCTCGGGGTCCACCGCCGGCCGGAGATGACGGAAGGCTACGAAGGCTTCTTCCACCTCATCGCCGCGAAGGGGGATGCCGCCTCGTGCGAGGCCCGCTACCTCATCCGCGAGCACGACAAGGCCAAGTTCGAGGCGATGAAGCAGGAACTCCTCGACCACGCCAGGGAACTGAATGCCATCTACCCCAAGGCCAAGATCGACGTCCACATCAAGGACGACTACCGGAACATGAAGGAAATCCTCGACAAGGACCCGCGAGCCATCGAGCACGCGAAGAAAGCCTTCGCAGCCGCCAATATCCCGATGCGGGTCGATCCGATCCGCGGGGGCACCGACGGAGCCACCTTCTCCTTCCTCGGCTGCCCGACCCCGAACCTCGGGACCGGGAGCTACAACCACCACGGGGAACGGGAATACCTCTCCCTCCGCGACTACGAGACGCTCATCGAGCTCGTCAAGAAGATCCTGACGGTCCGCTGAATAGAAAGCCGGGAAGCATAGACTTCCCGGCTTTTTTCTTGTCTTTAATGGGGTTTTGCGGGCAAATTGGGTCTTACTTCCTCCCAATCCCGACGAAGTCGACTTCCTGATACCAGAAGCCCGGTTCGGCGAAGACGTTCTCGAGTTCCTCGAGGCCGTACTTGATGGCCTCGAGCTTGCTCTTCTTCTCGAGGTTGTTGGGGTCTTCCTCGTAGGAGCGCTGGAGGTAGTTCTTCCGATAGGCGAAGCGCTCGAGGAAGATGTCTTCCTTCTCGTCCCCGTCGAGGGCGGAAGTATCCTTCACGTAGGACATCATCCTCACGTCGGC
>CASFWS010000082.1 GCA_949298295.1 uncultured Bacillota bacterium
CCTGTCCGGTGCGATTGCAGGCGGCGCGGAGACCTTCTTTGGCAAGAACAAGGCCAAGACGATGGAAGGGGATTATTCGCCGATCGAGCCGGAATTAATTTCCGCTATCGCCGAGAAGCGGGGGAGCGATGCCCCCCTCCTCAGGGATATCGAAAGCCTTTCCGAGGGCCTTTCCGCCCTCCGCGCCTATGCCGAGGAAAGGAAAGGGGATTTCAAGATCGGGTACCACAACGAGAACCACGAGGCAAGCGCCGGCGATAAGCGCTACGTCATTAGGATCCCGGTCGCCGATTTCGACGAGGTCGACATCCGCCTCTACGACGAAAACGAGGTCCTTTCCGCCCTCGAGGACATTTCCTTCCCCGTACCCCATCCCCGTTACCTCGGCTCTTTCTACTACGAGGGCCGGCCATGCGCTATCCACTCCTATCTCCCGGGGAAGGCCTTACGTTCAGTTCTTCCTAACGACGAGGAACTCCCTTCCTCTTATCTTCCGGGCTTCCTTTCCATTTTGAAGGAGCTCCATTCCCGGAAGGAAATCCCCCTCCCGAAGAAGGGGGACTACGATGACTGCCGTTCCTTCTATCGTTACGACCGTTCCTTCATCCTAAGTCTCGTCGGGAAGTGGTTTAAGCGTTACCGTTCCTTCTACCATAAGCTCGGCTATCCCGAGGACCTCCTTTCTCTATTCCCCGACGAGGAAAGGAAGATCATCGATCATCCCTTCGCCCTTTGCCACTGCGACCTCCATCGGGGGAACGTCCTCGTCGAGGAAAAAGGAGGCTTCTCCCTCATCGACTGGGAGCTCTTCCAAGTAAGCGACCCCCTATATGACCTCGCCATTCACCTCCACAAGATGTTCTACCGAAAGGAGCAGGAAAAAGAGCTCCTCGACGGCTATTTCGCCGCCTTCCCCGAACTTCCCCGGCCTTCCGCCGAGGAGGCCATCGGGGCCTACCGCAAGATGGAGGACGTCAAAAGCGCGACCATCGACGTCCTCCGCCTCCTCATCGAGCTTCCTCACCAAAGCCCGGAGGAAGGGAAGAGGAACGCCGCTCGCTATCTCCTGAAGCTCGAGGCCCTCGCCGCGAGCCATCCTTCCTACGCTCTTCCCTTCGCCGATGCCGATGCCTTTTATGCCTTCCTCATCGAAGAAGGGAAGGGGATCGATCCCCGCCTCCCGGAAGAGGGGATATAATCCCCGGGAGAAAATAGGAGGAAAGATCATGAGCATCGATCTCGGAAAGAAAGGGTATCTCTCCCCCAGCCCGTCCTTGTCATTGGGACCTACGACGAAAAGGGGGTAGCCGACGCCATGACGGCGGCTTGGGGGATGATGGGGGACTATGACAAAGTCCTCCTTTGCCTCGCCCTCGAGCACAAAACCGTCGCCAATCTCAAAAGGAGCGGGGCCCTGACCATCGCCCCGGCGACGAAGAAGACGATGAAAGAGGCCGATTACCTCGGCCTTGTCTCCGGGAACGGGGTTCCCGACAAAGTCGAAAAGGCCGGCCTTCACGTTCGGAAAAGCGGGAGAGTGAACGCCCCGATCTTCGAGGAATTCCCCCTCACCCTCGAATGCAAGGTCATCTCCTTCGACGAGGAAAGCGGCTACCTCCTCGCCGATATCGAGAACGTCATTGCCGACGAAGCGATTCTCCGCGACGGCCATGTCGATACCGATAAACTGGAGGCCATCGCCTATGATCCGGACTCCCACGACTACCTCCTCGTGAAAGGGAAGGTCGGGAAGGCCTTCCAGGACGGTCTAACCCTCAAGAAATAGGAGCAGGGGAAGAAGCGGGGCGGAGAGCCTGCTTCTTTCTTTTTCCCCTTCCTTCGGAGTTGAGGCTAGGCAAGCGCGGCCGCGCGGCTAAAATATCCTTGTCCCACGACGGGAAGAGTAACGAAGGCGGTCCTAAGCTGGGACGGGTGAAGAGAGCAACCACCCGTAGGAAGCCTTCGCGAAGTTCGTCCCCGAGGACGGGGTGAAGCCATAATCCCCCCTTGGCCCGAGGTTACCGGGCGGAAGCGAGGTGCGGCCCATAGGGGGCCGAACCGGGATGGAAGCGCGCCTATCGGCGTTCCCGGGACCCCGCTTTTTGTTTGGAGAAAAGGATGGAAATCGAAAAGATCAAGGCCGCGGCCCTCAAGGAGCTCGCGGAAGCCGCCGGAAGCAAAGCCATCATCGAGGTAAGGAACAAGTACCTTTCCAAGAAGGGGCCTTTCGCCGCCCTCTACCATGAGCTCGGGAAGCTCCCGATTGAAGAAAAAGGCCCCTTCGGGAAAGCGGTGAACGACGCCCGGAACGAGGTGAGCCTCGCCCTCGAGGCGAAGCTCAAGGAAGCTGAGGCTAATGAGGAGCGGGAACGCCTCCTCGGCGAGAGGATCGACGTCACCCTCCCGGGGACGAGCCTCTACGAAGGCCACACGAACCCCTTCTACCTCATCCTCGACGAAATCGTCGACATCTTCGTCTCGATGGGCTACGACGTCGTCGAGGGAGAGGACGTCGAGACCGTTCCCTATAACTTCTCCCTACTGAACATCCCGGAAGAGCATCCTTCCCGCGACCCGAGCGACACCTTCTACCTCCCGGGCGAGGGAGTCTTAAGGACCCAGACCTCGGCCGCCCAGGGCCACGAGATGCAACGCCGCGAGGGAAAAGGCGCCATCAAGCTCATCTCCCCGGGGAAATGCTACCGGCGGGACGAGGACGACCTCACCCATAGCCACCAGTTCGGGCAAGTCGAGGGCCTCGTCGTCGATAAGGGCGTCTCTTTGGCCGAGCTGAAAGGCACCCTCGAGATCTTCGTGAAGAAGATGTTCGGGGAGAAGCGGGAAATCCGCTTCCGCTCCTCCTATTTCCCCTTCACCGAGCCGAGCGTCGAAGTCGACGTCAGCTGCGCTTCGTGCCACGGGAAGGGCTGCTCGATGTGCAAAGGCACCGGCTGGATCGAGATCCTCGGGGCCGGGGAAGTCCATCCCAACGTCCTCCGGATGAACGGCTATGACCCCTCCGTCTATAGCGGCTTCGCCTTCGGGGTCGGGATCGACCGGGTCGCCATTTTGCGCTACGGGATCGACGACATCCGGCGGATCTATACCAACGACAAGCGCTTCCTTAGCGCCTTCAAGGAGGAGAAATAGCATGAAGATCGTCCGCGAATGGCTCGAGGAACTCCTCGACGTAACGCTCAAAAGCGACCTCGAAATCGCCTCGGCCCTCACCAAGGCCGGGACCGAGGTCGGCTCCTACGCCCCCCTCTCGACGGCCAATAACGTCGTCGTCGGGAAGATTCTTTCCTCTTCCAAGGTCGAAGATAGCGACCACCTTCATCTTCTTAGCGTCGACGTCGGGGAAGATACCCCCCGGACCATCGTCTGCGGGGCCCCCAATGCCCGGGCGGGCCTTCTTACGGCCGTCGCCCTCCCGGGGGCCGTTCTCCCGGGCGGGAAGGCCATCAAGGCCGGGACGGTCCATGGCTTACTTTCCGAAGGGATGTGCTGCTCGACCCTCGAGCTCGGGCTCGAGGAGAAGTTTGCCGACGAGTGCGACCTTTCCGGGATCCACGAGTTCGATCCTTCCTCGGTGAAGGTCGGGGACGACGCGGTGGCCGCCCTTGGCCTTTCAAGCACCGTCTTCGACCTCGAGGTCCTCTCTAACCGCGGCGACCTCCTCTCCTACGAAGGGGTGGCCCGCGAGCTCTCTAGCGACCTCGGCCTCCCTTACGAGGAGAAGAAGTATCCGTCCCCCTCGGGCGAAAAGCCTTCGATTATTCCCGGAAGCCGGACCGAGAAGTGCCCCTCCTTCCATCTTCTCGTCGCCTCGGGGCTTACGAATAGGCCCTCTCCCGACTGGCTGAAGCGGCGGCTTCTTGCCTCTGGCATCCGCCCGATCGACGCCATCGTCGACATCGGCAACTACGCGATGCTCCTCACCGGGCAGCCCCTCAACATGTACGACCTCGACGCCCTGAAGGGAAATGACCTCACGGCGGTCGAGGATTACGAGGGGAAGTTCGTCACGATGGACGGGAAGGAACGGGAGCTCCAAGAAGGGGATATCGCGATTCTCTCGGGCGGGGTTCCGGTTTGCCTAGCCGGGATCATGACTTCGCTCGAGGCGGCGGTCAAACCGGGCACCCGGTCGGTTGCCGTCGAGGCGGCCTCCTTTGCCGGGGCCGCCATCCGGCGGACCTCCCTCCGCCTTGGCCTTGCGAGCGAATCCTCCCTCCGCTTCAGCAAGGGCATCGACCCGGCCGTTTCGAAGAGGACCCTCGCCATCGTCGCTTTGCTCCTTCGTAGCGTCTGCGGCGCTTCTTCGGTCTCTAAGATCGCCTCCTATGGGGAAAAGGAAGCCACGAAGGTCGAGATTCCCTTTTCGGCTGCTTCGATCAACGCCCGCCTCGGGACCTCCTTTTCCGAGGAGGAAATCGTCGGCGCCCTCCGGCGCGACCACCTCCTTGTGAAGGAAGGGAAAGAAGGCCTAGTGGCTATTATCCCCTCCTACCGGAAGGACCTCCTCGAGGAGGCCGACCTCTCCGAAGAGGCCATCCGCCTCCTCGGGATCGAGAAAATCGAAAGCGTCCTCCCGCACACCGTCCTCCCCTATGCTCCGGGACGCTCTATCGAGCGGAAAAGGCAAGACGCCGTCCGGCGTTACCTCACCCACCTCGGGCTCGACGAGACGCTTACCTACTCCCTCGTCTCCCCGAAGCTTTCCTCTTTCGAGGTCCTCCTCCCGAAGAAAGAGGAGGTAAAGCCTCTTAATCCCTTGACCCTAGACCACGCCGTGATGCGGCAGGACGTCCTTCCTTCCCTTCTCCAGGTTGCCGCCTATAACGCCGCCCGGGGGGAAGGCGACCTCTCCTTCTTCGAGACCTCGAAGGTGTACGCGGAAGGCTATTCCGACCTTCGGCTTTCCATCTTCCTTTCCGGGAAGCGGCCGGGCCAAGGGATGATTTCCGCCCGCGAGTGGTCCTTCTATGACCTCAAGGGCTTCCTTTGGGGCGTCCTCGCCCTCCTTGGGATTAGTGAGCAGCGCCTCCGCCTCGAGCCTCTTCTTGACCATCCCCTCTTCCATCCGGGAAGAAGCGCCGCTCTCTTCCTTGGTAAGGAAAGGGTCGCCGTCTTCGGGG
>CASFWS010000083.1 GCA_949298295.1 uncultured Bacillota bacterium
CCTTCGACCGCAGCCTTGCTTAAGTAAGAGTCCCGGTCGAAGGAAGCATAGACCCGCTTCTTATTGAGGGTCGAAATGATTTGGGGACTCAGCAATTGCTTGGGGCAGACCTCGAGGCAATAGCGGCAGGAAGTGCAGGCAATGAAATCGAGCCCTCGGATGGCGTGCCGAGCCGCCTCCACCGCTTTTTCTTCTTGCACGTTAAGCGGCCTAAAGTCCTTCATGGTCCTAATATTGTCCTCGACCATCTCGAGATTGCTCATCCCGGAGAGAACCATCATGACACTAGGGAAAGAGGCTGCAAAGCGAAGGGCATAGCTGGCTGGGGAAGCCGGCGGGAATCCTTCGAAGGCTTTGGCGGCCTCCGGGGTGAGATTGGCTAGGCGCCCGCCCTTGACCGGCTCCATCACGATGACGGGTTTCCCGAATTCGACGGCCACGTCGTAGACCTTCTTGCTTTGAACGCCCGGATCATCGTAATCGAGGTAGTTGAACTGAATCTGAACCACTTCGATTTCCGGATGGGAAGTAAGAATCCGCCTCAAGGCCTCCGGGCTATCGTGGAAGGAAATCCCTATGTGGCGGATTTTCCCCTCAGCCTTGAGCTCCTTGGCAACTTCATAGGCACCGGCCGCGCTGTATTTCTTGTCGAGGACATCGCTTTGGGCATGCATCAAAAGGAAATCAAAGTACTCGACCCCGGCAGCCCGCAATTCCTCTTCGATGAGCGGCTTGATGTCTTCTTTTTTCTCGAAGAAATTGGGCGATAGTTTGTCGGTCAGAATGTATTTGTTGCGCCGGTAACGGGAAGTCAGGGCCTCCTTGATGGCCCATTCGCTTTTGCCACCATGATAGCCATGGGCCGTGTCGAAGTAATTGAAACCGTCTTCCAGGAAGAGATCGACCATCTTTTTGACTTGCTCGATGTCGATTTCCCCGTCTTTGAGCGGCAGGCGCATGAAACCGAAGCCAAAGTTTTTCCTAATGCCGAATTTGCTTCCATCCATAGTCGTGTTTCTCCCGCGCTCATTTTCTTGCTAAACGAGCAAGCGAAAAAGAGGCAAATGCCAACTCGGCCAAATAAGCCGCCGAAACAACGGCGAGGTCCAGACTATATCTTGTAGTACGGAAGGCCCCAAGCAAAAGAAGGTGGCTTTTGCCTAGCCCCATTGAACGACTAATGAGCATATTTCGCGCCTTGCAATCGGACGGCAGAGACGATGGTTTAGCGCTTTTTTAGCACCTCTCTATCTAAACTTCTGCGGTTTGTTTACAATGGCAAAACGTAAAGATAAAACAAGCTCTTCCGCCTCCCCCGAAAGCATGGTCGAATCCCTTGAAGAGCGACCTCCGCGTGCCAAGATGAAGTGTTTGAAATGCGCAGTCAGAATCGGAATTTACCTCCTTGGGGCGCCTTTTCTGGCCATGCCGTTCCTTTTCTATTTCCTGGGGTCGGAAACCGCTGACGACAATTCGATGATCGTCGGAACCCTCTTCGGCATTGCCTTCGTCCTCCTTCTCATCATCACCGTCGTCGAGTTCATCGCCCCGATTTTCATCGAGAAATCGGTCTTTACCACCGCCTTCATGGCCCTCTTCCTTCTGACCATGGCCGCGACCAGCTTGGCCGGGATTTCCTTTTATCGGAATCTAGGCGGAACCGCCCCGGAAGAAATCCTCTATCCCATCCATCAGTTGGCCTTCTTTTTGTATCTGGCTTCTTTCTTCTCCTTCGAACGGGTCTATTTCTTTCCCGAATTCAAAACCTGGACCTTATGGGTTTATGTCCTTTTTCTCATAGCCATACCGGCAGCCACCTTACCGGCCGGAAGATCGTGGGCGATCGCTGGTTATTGCATCGGTCTTCTCATGTATTTCGTGCCAACCATCATAAGCATGTTCGCCCTGGCCCGGAAAGGGAAAGACAACATGACTTTCTTCCTGACGGTCTTACTTACTTTCACCGCTATCGGGTTTGCCATCTTCGAGGCCCTTCAGTTCTTCCTCGGCCCCCGTGGCAGCCAAGCAATTGAACTGGTCGACCTCTTCGTCATCACGGTCTGCTTTGCTCTCATTTTCCTCGTCAACTACATCATCGTCGACCAGCGGCGCAAGGAAGAAGGGGCAAGAGCCCGCCACTACGAAAGCGAAGCCCTGCTCTTCGAAATCAATCCCCACCTCATCTATAACGGGCTGGCTGCCATCAAGGGCAAGTACCGGCTCGGGAAAGAAGAAGGCGACCGCCTCATTGATAGCTTTGCCGACTACCTCCGGGGAAGTCTCGCCATCGGGCGCGACAAGCTCATTCCCCTCGAGAAGGAACTAGACAACCTATCGACCTACATCGACTTCATCAGTGACGTGACCGACTTCAAGGGCCAGGTCATTTTCGACATTGAAACCGTCGAAGGGTATATTCCGCCTCTTTCCCTCCAACCCTTCGTCGAGAACGTTTTCAAGCATGCCGGCATCGTTGACCGAGAAGACGGGGTCCTTCTCATCTCGACCCGGGCCTATGAGGGCGGTACCGAGGTGACCATCAAGGATAACGGCCGGGGATTTTCTCTGAAGGAGCAAGCCCTCGGCGAAGGAATCAAAAACGTTGTCGGGCGGTCGCTTCTTTCTCTCGGCGAAGCCCCGACGATCGATAGCGAGCTAAACGGTGGGACGACCGTTCGCTTCTATCTAAGAAAGGAAAGCCATGATTAAAATCATCGTCGTCGATGACGAAATCGATGCCCTCAAGTGTTTTCTCGAAGAGATCATCGGGGAGGAACGCATCGAATACCATTTCTTCCAGCGGGATTTTGCAGGGATTTTGTCATATGCGTCGCACAATGATTTTGATGCTGCCTTCCTCGATATCAACATGCCAGAAGGGAGCGGCATCGACCTGGCATCGGCTCTCCTCAAAGCAAAGCCCCAAGCCAAAATCGCTTTCGTTACGGGCCTCGACCTGCGGCCCGAGGATCTGCCAGAAAGCGTCAGGAGTCATGTCATCGGCTTCCTTTACAAGCCCTATGCCGCCTCGTCGCTCCTATCCCTCCTTAGCAAAATCGAGGGACGCAAGAGGCTCCTCCATGCGAAGATGTTCGGGAGCTTCGACTGCTTCGTCGACGGTCGCCTCGTTTCCTTTTCCTCGAGCAAGTCGAAAGAACTTTTGGCTTTGCTCCTGGCCTATGAAGGCAAGAGCCTGGCGATGAACGATGCCATCTCGCGCCTCTGGCCCGACCACGACAGCGAAAGGGCCAAGATCCTCTACCGCGATGCTGTCTGGCGGCTAAGAAAAACGCTTCTTCAAATCGACCTCCCCTGTCTCGAGTTCGGACGGGCCGTCATCCGTCCCCTCCCCGAGTTCATCGATTGCGACTTCTGGAACTACGTCCGGGACGAGGAAGATTCCTACCGCGGGGAATTCTGCCACTCCTACGAATGGTCGATCGATTTCCTGCCTTTCCTCGACCGCATCGCGATGAAACGGAAGTGATTTAGCGCTTTTGTAGCGCTCTTTTTGCTAAAAAGGCCAACGGCCTGACGGCCAGCAAAAGGAGGCTATCATGAAAGCCAAAGAGCGGTTCAACCCTTTCATCGTCTTTCGCTATCTTTCCAACAAAGCCAAGTTCAAGAAAGCCTCCAAGATCCTGGGCCTGGGCTACAGCAAGAAAGACATCGAACTCCTGGCTGGGCAGTACCGCTACATCTCGCTTAGGAAAGACCGGAAACGGAAGGGCGCATATATCATCACGAAATGCCATCGGGGCGGGGCTTTCATCCCTTTCGAAACCGTCTATGTCGGCCCTTTCATCTCCCGAATCAAGAGACGGGCCTTTCGTCAGAAAAACGCCTTGGTCAACGGCGTCATCATCGATTCGGCTTCAACCGTCCTCGAGCCTGAGGCCTTCATGGGAGAGACGCGCTTATGGAATGTGACCATTTCCGACGAAGTCAGGGAAATACCCGACCGCTGCTTCAAGGACTGCGACGTCCTTACCAACCTAAAACTGGGCAAGGGACTCGAACGGATCGGCGAAGAGGCATTCGCCGGCTGCCGGAAACTCAATTTCATCGGCCTGACCTCCTGCCCGAACCTCAAGGCCATCGGAGCTTGCGCCTTCGTAAAGGGAGAAGGCAACTACTCATCGATCGAAGGGTATGCCGCGGTCGCTTTGCCCGAGAGCATCGAGGAACTCGGTCCCAATGCCATTGCCATCGGACGGGTCGTAAGGTCAAATTCAAGGGCAAGCGAGGCAAGCAACTCGACGTCAAAGGGCGGCGCAACAGCACGGTCGTCGGGATTCCCGACAGCTATCGGGGCGAAGTCCATCTTCCTACCGTCCAGACGAAAGATAACGCCTCGGTCTACCAAGCCGTCGGGCTGGCCGCGGATGCGGAAAAGAAAGCCAAGGAAGCCATGGCCGAAGCCCTTCGCCTCGAGAAAGCCGGAAGAGGAAGCGAAGCCGTCAAAAAATACCTCTCCATCATTTCTTCTTATCCTGGCAAAGCCGCCGAGGCCAAATGCCAGCTCGGCTTCATGTATCTCCGCGGGAAGCTCGTGCCAGCCGACCCTAATAAAGCCTTCGCTTTTCTCAAAGACGCCGGCAAGGCCGGCATCGGGGCGGCGGCCGAGCAAGTCGCCTATTGCTACCACGACGGGATCGGAACCCCAAGCAACTTCGACGAAGCCTACCAGTGGCTCATGTTTGCCGACCGCCACGGGGCCTCGGTTCCGGAGTCGCGCTACGACGCTTGGTCGAAGCACCGGGCCGACCGCGTCGTTTCGCTGAACGACTACGAGAGCCGCCAGTACGACGAGGCCTTGAGGCAAGCCGGGACCCTTCTTGACGCGGACATGGCTCACATGGTCGCGACCATTTACCGGAGCCGCGGCCAGTATGCCAAGGCGGTGAGCGTTCTAAGAAAGCCTGCGCAGGAAGGACATCAAAAAGCCGTTGATTATAGTCTGCTGCCTGCCTCTTGTGGCCATAGGCATAGTCTTCGGGATGCTGGCCGCCGGCATGAGCTTCGGCTTCGTGGCCATGGTCGGCTGCCTGGGCATCATCGGCATGATGATCAAGAACGGCATCGTCCTCATCGACGAG
>CASFWS010000084.1 GCA_949298295.1 uncultured Bacillota bacterium
CCTTCAAAGAGGAGGGAACATCGTCTTTGACGATCCGTTCGGCAAGGCCTTCCACGATGGCGGTCTTGCCAACGCCCGGCTCGCCCAGAAGGACGACGTTGTTCTTCGTCTTCCGGGCCAAGATCTGGATGACCTTCCGGATTTCGTCGTCGCGCCCGATGACCGGGTCGACTTTGCCTTTCCTCACGTCTTCGTTGATGTTCCGTCCGAACTTCTGGAGGATGTTCTCGTCGTTTTGATAATCCATCATTCCGTTATCCATAGGGCAAAACCTCCTTTGCGAGGCTTACTCTATACCATCTATTTAGCACTCGCAAGTGTTGAGTGCTACTTATGCCGCTCCGTCGTCCGTTTCGATTTCGACAATCTCGAACTCCGTTCCATCGATGGTGACGAAATCGTCTCGGGCACCGCATTTCGGGCATTCCCGGTCGTTTTCGGCAACAAGGAAAACGAAGCCGCATTTTCGGCAACGGCCGTGGGCTTTTCGAATGTTCAGCTTAAGCAGGCAATCCGCGTAAGGGGTTCCCGCCATGGCGGCTTCCCAGCACTCGAGAAGGAAGCGGGGAACAACCATCGAAGCCTCCCCCACGTCCAAAGTTACAGAAGAGACGTGCTTTATTCCTTCCCGTTCCAAGAGGTCGTCGAGCGTCGACATGAGCTCGAAGCACAAGCCCATCTCGTGCATGGCTAGCGAATCGTTTCCTTCTTGGCGTCTTGGAGGTCAAGGTCGTCTTTGTTCACGAGTTTGGCTTTTCCCTTGCCGGTGAAGATAATCTTGAGGTTGCGCGAAAGAAGGTGGGGGGCGGCGTTGGCCGTCGATTTCTCGTAGACGACGCCTTGGGCATCGAAGCGGCGTTCAAGATGGATGGCGTCGAATTCGCAGCGCGTCGTGCATAGCCCGCATCCGACGCACATCGTCTCGTCGACGTAGGTCCGGCCGCACTTCAGGCAGCGTCCTGCCTCTTTCTTTACTTCGGCTTCGGTCAGGAGGACGCGGTCATCTTTCATCTCGTCCTCGTCCTTCAACCGCTTCACCTCGACCCGCGGAGCATTGTCGAAGCCTTGGACGACGACGTTTTCCTTGTCGAGCATGTAAGAGGCCAGATACGGGTTCTGGGCACGGCCGATGGTTAGGGACTGGCCGGGATGGACATGGCGGTGCATCGATTCGGAAGCCTCGTGTCCCGCGGCGATGGCGTCGATCACGAAACGGGGGCCATAGTGGCAATCCCCGCCGGCGAACACATCCGGGTCGTCGGTTTGTAGTGTTAAACCGTCGGCTTTGATCCGGCCCGAAGCCCCGAGGGCGCAGGAAGTGTCGTCGAGCAAGTGCCCCCATTCGCATTGCTGCCCGATGGCGGCGATGAAATAGTCGCATTTGACTGTCAGGAGGTCGTCTTCGTCGTATGAGGGATTGAAACGGTAGTTTTCCTCATAGACGGAAAGGCACCTCTTGAGGACAGCGTGGCGGAGAACGCCGCGCTCCCCTTGGAATTCCTTGACGCCCCAACCGTTGTGGATGAGGATTCCCTCTTCTTCGGCTTCCTTGATTTCTTCCTCGGCCGCGGTCATGAGGCTCCGGCTTTCAAGGCAATATAGGTCGACGGCCGAAGCGCCATAACGAAGGGCCGTCCGGGCGACGTCGATCGCGACATTGCCTCCGCCCATGACGGCCACCCGGCCCCGGAGCCGCGGAGCCTTTCCGAGGTTGACTCCTTTGAGGAAGGCAATCCCGGAAAGGATGCCTTGGTTTTCTTCCCCAGCCACCCCCAACTTCCGGCTGCCTTGGGCCCCAATGGCAACATAGAAGGCCTTGAATCCTTCGTTTTTCAATTCCTGGATCGAGACATTCTTGCCGACCTCGACCCCGGTCTTGAATTCGACCCCGAGATCGCGAAGGACGTCGATTTCGGCTTCGATAACATGCTTCTCCAGCCGGAAGGAAGGAATGCCGAGCGTCAGCATACCCCCGAGGCGGCTCTCTTTTTCGAAGACGGTTACCGAATAGCCTTTGGCCGCTAGATAGTAGGCGCAGCTGAGGCCGGAAGGCCCTCCGCCGATGACCGCCATCTTGATGTCGTGGAATTTGGGGTGCTCAATTCGCGGCAAAACCCGGGTCTTTTTGTTCAAATCGAGTTCGGCAACATACTTTTTGACCTCGTCGATCGACACCGGATCGTCGATGCTTCCCCGGGTGCAGGTATCCTCGCAGCGCTTATTGCAAACGCGGTCGCACACCGCCGGGAAAGGGTTCTTCTTCTTGATGAGGCGCAGGGCGTCTTCGTAACGGCCCTCCCGGGCCAGTTCGAGGTAGCCCTCGATGGCAATGTGGGCCGGGCAGGCGACCTTGCAAGGAGCCGTTCCCGTCTCCGGCATGACATATTCGCGGTTATAGCGGTAATCGGGATTCCACTTATCGCTCCCCCACTTATGGTCGAAGGCGCTGAGCGGGGTTTTGACCTTGATCGGCTTCTTGTTTTCGAGGCGCTCGCCAAGCTTCAAGGCATTCATCGGGCAGGCTTCGACGCACTCCCCGCAGGCGACGCACTTGTCGGGATCGATTTTGGAAATGTAATTGCTTCTAACCATCGTCGCCGTATGGAAGTACTCGCCTGTCCGAAGGGAAAAGCAAGAACAGCCGCAGCAGTTGCAGATGGCATGGGTCGAACCGGGCCCGTCGGTATTCGGCATCTCGTGCATGAGGCCATTGTCCTCGGCCTTTTTCAGAATCGCATAGCATTCTTCCTTGCTGATGCGGCGGCCGCGGCCGGCATGGATGAAAGCCCGGGCGGCCTCATTGAACTGGATGCACATGTCGTCCTCGAGATGGCCGCAGCCCTCGCCCTGGATCCGGCGGGCCACCCGACAAGAACAAGGGGAAACACAAATGTCGGTGGCCGTTTCGACATAATGGGAGATTTCCTCGTCGACGGTATGCTTCGGGTCGTCCTTGATGGCGCTCTCGATCGGGATGACCCGCATGACGCCGCCGCCGATCGGAAGGTTTCCAGCCAGCGGCATGATGCGCTTGATAGTGTATTCGTTGAAGGCTTCCGGAATCTCAGGATGGGCTTCGGCGAGTTTGACGTTATCGACCAGACACTCCATGATTCCCGGCACGAAAATCGGAATCCAGTAGCCGCCCTGCTTCTTGTTGTTCTTGTCCGGGCCGACCTCAGGATCCTCAGGATCGAACATCAAAATCCCGGTCATCGCCAAGTCGTTCAGCATCGGCGCGGCCTGTTCGACCGGCATCTTGTTCTTCTTGGCGACGTCTTCGGCGGTATAGTGCTTCCGCAGCTTCATCGAGAGGACGAGCTTCGCCTCTTCCTCGCTTACGCAGCAAGCAAGGGCGTTGTACTCGGGGTCGCCGGCCACGACCTTGACTCCCGGCAGGGTCTGGATGTGATTGGCGAGTTTGGTTATGAGCTTTCTTTCTTCTTTCCCGGAGGGCAAGGCGTTTTTGACGGGGCCATCCTTGTAGACGCCTTCGGCATATTCTTGCTTATCGACGCGATACTTCTTCTCGTCCATCCTTCACTCCTCCTTAAAAGATCGAACCAACCCCCATAGATAGGCGGCCAACTCCTCGATCCCTTCGCCCGTTTTCCCCGAAACCGGGAAAAAGCGGGCCTCGGGATTCAAGCGCAAGATATTTTCCTTCGCTTGGTCGATTGAAAAATCAAAATATGGCAAGACGTCGACCTTCGAGAAGACAAAGGTCGAGCAAACCTTGAACATGAGAGGGTACTTGAGCGGTTTGTCGTCGCCCTCGGGAACCGAAAGGATATTTAGGCTCGAAGCAGCCCCGGTATCGAACTCAGCCGGGCAGACGAGGTTGCCGACGTTTTCGAGAATGACGAGGTCAAAACCATCGATCCCGAGGCCTTCGAGGCCTTCTTTCGTCATCTCGGCATCGAGGTGACAGGCCCCATTGGTGTGCAGCTGGATGGTCTTGACGCCGGTCTTTTCGCTGATCGTCTCGGCGTCGACCGCCCCGTCGATGTCGGCTTCCATCACGGCGATCTTCAATTTGCCCTTAAGCTTATTGATCAAAGAAACGAGGAGAGTCGTCTTCCCGCTTCCGGGAGAGGACATGACGTTAAGAAGATAAACGCCTTTCCCTTTGAGGAACTTACGAAGTTCCTCGGCCCGCTTTTCGTTATGCGAAAAAACGGATTCCTTGACGCTGATAACCTTGAATCTATTCATGCCGATGCCTCCTCATTGTAGGGCAAAGAAACGCTAATGGCCACTTGGCAAACAATTCGATGGGCGGCTTAAAAAAGCGGCAGATCGGTATACTCATCGACAAAGCGGCAAGCCGAGGAATAATCCTCGAATACCGAAACGCCCGTTTCGGGGGCCTTTGCCTTGGCCATGAAAAGGTGGCTTGGCCTCCCGTTATGCTCGAGAAACGCCTTGGCGAAATCCTCGCCATAGGCCCGGGCCATCAAAAGGGTATCGTCCTTCGTTGCCGCTATTTCGACGAAGCCGAAAGCTTCCCGGTACAGTTTCGGAAGCGGAGATTTACCTTTGTCGCCGGCGATAATGCAAACCAGTTTCCGCGACCTTTCCGCGGCAAATGGGCCGATCATGGCGGCAAAGCCCTTCCAATCCTCGTTGGAGAAAAGGGACATCAGCCAGCCGGTGGAGCCGATGGCAAAGCCGGCTTTCCCGTCCTCAAGAAGAAAGCACGAGGCATTTTCGTAGTCGTTATCCTCGGCCGGGGCTAGGAAATCCCCGTGCAAAAGATAGGCACGGTTGATCGTAAGGGCCTTAGCAAAAGACGCTCCGCTGACCAGCCGCAATTCTTTTTTTCCCTTCGGGTGTCGAAAGCGCAAGTACCGAAGGTCCGACGGCCAATGACTTGGCCGCGGCAGCCTCTTTAGCCGGAAGGGGCATTTTGACGTACCAAGCTGGGCAAACCATGAGGCAATCATAGCGGCAAGTATTGCTTTGGGCACGAAAGAAACAATAATATCGGTGCCCGGAGCTTCCCCGAGGAGGCTGAGAGGAGCCGATAACGGCGGCTCGACGGTACCTGATCC
>CASFWS010000085.1 GCA_949298295.1 uncultured Bacillota bacterium
CCTTGGTGAGGTAAAACTTCGTCGACATCCCTTCGAAGGAATTGAAGAGGCTGGAGAGGTAATTGGCCGTGATGCCGACGTTCTTGGCCACGTCGTCGACGCTGATGTCGAACTGGTAGTTGTTGTGGATGTATTCCTTGGCAGCCAGGATGTGGGCCGTCTTCTGGACCGTCGGGTCATCGGATTTCAGTTCGTTCCCGAAAAGGCGGCCAAAGAGGGAATAGGCTTGCCCGAGGCAATAGAGGTTCAGCTTGCCTTTCGAAAGGTACTCGTTGACGATGGCGTCGAAGTGCGTTTTGTAAACCAAGGTATCGTCGTGGAACACCGGCCGATCGCCGGAGATGCCGGCCTTCTTGAGGAGGTCGGTCGACCGGCTGCCGCCGATGCCGATCCATTCATAGGCCCAAGGATCGCTCGGATCGGGATGGTAGACGGGCACCTCCCGCGGCGGGATATAGAAGATGTCGCCCCGCTTTAGCTTGTAGACATGGCCTTTGTAGCTGAAGATACCCTTCCCGTGCAGCACATAATGGAAAAGGTGATATTCCTTCGGGGTAAAATGGAAGATTTTGTCGGGCAGGCATTCCTCCCTTCCGCATTCGTGGAGGGAGAGTTCGATGTAGCTGGCCGCGTCGTTTTCGTAACCCATCTCGTTCTCCTTTCGCCCTCCGTATTGAAGGACATGAAAGGGCTTTCAAAAAGATTAATTTATATTCCGCTCAAATTTTCCCTATATGGAAAACAAAGACCGTGCTATCTGAAAATCCGGAACAATCGAAAGAAAACGGCCGGATGATGTCCAAAAGCGAATGTAAGTGCTTACAATATAAATGAGGTTTTTACATACTGTCAAAACGGCATTAGCAAGGCCCGAATAGCCCCATCAACCGTTTCGTTGTTCCCCTCGTTCGATTGAGTCCTCGCCGGCGTTGGAACGTCCTTCGAAAGGGCCGGTAACCCCTCCATTCCGGCATTCGTAAGGCATCGGAAGAACCCCCGCTCGCCTACCGATTCTTTCCTCGCGACATCTTGCGCACCCGCGGAAGGGACTAAAATGGTAAATTAGGCGCATCCTTATTCCCGGAGAGAACAATGATTTGCCAGATCAGGAAGTGGTCGTTGTCGGATGCCGAGAACTTGAGATCCGTCATCGGAAACAAAAAGGTCCAGGATAACCTCCGGGACGGAATCCCCTGCCCCTATTCCTTGCAAGACACGGTCCACTTCATTGCAGAGACCCTTTCTTTGGAAGAGGGCAACGCCTTTTCCTTTGCCATCGAAGCCGGCGGCAAGCTCGTCGGAAGCATCGCGGCCTACCGGCAAGGGAACATCCACCGCCAAACGGCCAAGCTCGGATATTACATCGCCGAGGAATGCTGGGCCATGGCATCGCGACCGAAGCCATCAAGCAAATGTGCCGCTACGTTTTCGAGAAGACCGACATCGTCCGCATCTATGCCGAGCCTTTTGCCGAAAACCTTGCCTCCTGCCGGGCCCTCGAAAAGGCCGGCTTCCGCTACGAAGGGACGCTGAGGAGCAACGCTATCAAGAATGGGAAGGCCATCGACATGAAGATGTACGCCATCTTGAAGGCCGATTTATGACCGCCGCCGGACGGGACAGGCCGCGCTAGCGGTTCCCAGAAGGACCGGCTGAAAACCAGGGGAAGGAGGATGCCCAATGCCACAGCATGTTACCGTCGTCGATTACGACCCCAAGTGGCCGGCGAAATATGAGATGGAGCGCGACGCGATATCCGCCATCCTCGCCGGGAATTGCCTTTCCCTTTACCACATCGGAAGCACCTCGGTGCCGGGCCTCGCGGCAAAGCCGATCATCGACATCATGGCCGTCGTAAGAAGCCTTAAGGAAGTAGATGCCCTGTCCGGGAAATTCGAGGAACTCGGGTATGAATGCCTCGGGGAATTCGGGATGGCCGGCCGGCGCTACTTCCGCAAGGGCGGAGACGAAAGAACCCATCAGATCCATGTCTTTCAAGTCGACGATTGGCCCAACATCGCCCGGCACCTCGCCTTCCGGGACTATATGCGGACCCACGAGGAAGAGCGAAGGGAATACGGAACCCTCAAGAAATCTCTCGCCAAGGCGTTTCCTTACGACATAGAGGGGTATTGCGAGGGAAAAGAGGCTTTTGTCCGCGAAAGGGAGGCGCGAGCGCTTGCCCTTTACGATGGGTCGTGGGACCGCCTCTTCCTCGCCGCGCGGAAAGTCCAAGGAGAAAGAAGAATATCCTCTTTCGTCGAGGCCGGAAGCATAGCCGCGGCCCTTCTTACATCGATGGGAAACATCTACGTAGGGGTTTGCATCGACACCTCCTGCTCCCTCGGGATGTGCGCGGAGCGAAACGCCATCGCGAACATGCTGACCAACGGGGAAAGCCAAATCCTCAAATTGGTTGCCATCATGCCGGACGGAAGGCCGGGAATGCCTTGCGGGGCTTGCCGCGAAGGGCTGATGCAGTTGAGCCCAACCGCCGGCGATATCGAAATTCTCTCCTCCTACGAGCCGAAGGAGACGGTACGCCTTAAAACCCTGATTCCGGAATGATGGGGTTCCTCTCGAACCGAAAACGCGGATTGAGGCGTCTCCCCTTCCAAGCGGGAATCAGTCTTTGCTTCCCTCGCCCACCGGAAGGCGAAGAAGGTAAGGGAAATCGACGAAGCCAAGCTTGTAATAGACCTTCCGGCCGAGCGGCGTCGATTCAAGATAAACCTTGCCGGCCCCTTCTTCCTCGCATCGCTTCAGAAGGCGCCTCACGATTTCCGTCCCGATGCCTCTCCCCCGCTCCTCGGGGCGAACGTAGACGTTCATGAGATAGGCCGAGCGGCCGCTCGGGTTGTCGGGCGAGGGAAGCTCTTCCTCAAAGCAAATCCCGCCGGTCCCGACAAGAACGCCATCCTCCTCGACGACGATGGCGGCATGGGTTCCCGTTCGCAGGTGGCGGTCGTAATAGTCCCTGGTTGCGCCCTCGAAAGACGAGCAGTCGACGTTCCCTTTAAAGGAGAAAATCTCCCGCACCGCCTCCATCCGGAGGGATAGCAACGCTTCGAGATCCTCGATCCCCGCCCAACGGTAAACCATCCGCATCGATCCTTACCCGGGAATTCTACCAACAAAAAGGACAGCCTTTCCAATTGCCTGATTTCCGATCGGGAAACGAAGCATCCCCAAGCTTTCTTACGATGAGGGCGAAAGGAATTGGGAAAGCTTAAAGGGGCCGGAGGAGGATGCCCATCCGCTTCAGAATTCGTGGCGGCCTGGCCCGATTCGGAACTTGCGGCCGTCGAGAAGTTCGACTTCGGCCTGGCAATTCGGGGGCATCTCAACGAGGTAAGAGTAGGCGTTGCCCGCCTTTTCGAAGGCCGAGGTTACCGTGCCGTAGATGGAATCGTAGGAGGCGGAAGCCTTCGCGATGCCCCCACCCGGCAAGGGCTTGATGAGGAAGGAATTTTCCCCCGTGAGGTTGATTCCGCACATGCCGCGGATGAGCCATTCGACGACGGCGCCTTTCGAATAGTGGTTAAGCGAAGCGATGCCCCGGTCCGGCGTCGTCGGGCCTTCCCAACTCTCCCAGATGGTTGAGGCCCCGGACTTGGCCATGAAGAGCCAACCAGGCCGTTCGGTGTTGTTTAGAAGGCGGTAAGCATCCTCGAGGTCGATGGAAGAAAGGACATCGAGGATGAAGGGGGTCGAAAGGAAGCCGGTCCCGAGCCGCCAGCCATAATGGTCCAAAGCCGCGATGAGGCGCTTTCGGGCATAATCGGCTTGCTTGTCGCTCAAAAGGCCCATGTAAAGAGGGCGGACCAGCTTGGCCTGGCGATCGGTATCGAGGCTGAAGCGCGGCTTGCTCACCATTTCCTGATAGGCCCGCTTGGCTCCTTCGCTATATTCGCGGATCTTCTCAAGCCTCCTATCGCCTTCCCGGTGAAGGATGGAAGCAACTTCGAGGATCCGCTTCAAGGTGAAATAGGTATAGGCCGTCGATTCCTCCGGGTGGGGCGAGGCAAAGTCGTACCACTTGAAGGCGCAGACGTCGTTCGGCTCGGCCCACTCGCCGTAGGATTGCCCGGCATTGACCGCGTATTTCCGGTTCTTCCTGGAAATCCCCAGCGGCTTGGCATAGGGCCCGCCCCACTTCCCGGCCCGCTTGACCATGAAGAGCCCGTAGCGGACCATCCCGTCGAAGTTTTCCTCAAGAAGGCGTTCGTCCCCGTAGCGCCAATAGAAGTAGAGGGGGATGTACACCCCGGCGCAAGCCCAGCCGACCGACCCGTTCATGACCCACATGAACCAGTCTTCGTGGGCATAGGGGGCAATTTGCGGCAAGCGCCCGCTTTTCCATTGCCGGTCGAAGATGTCACGAACGTGCTTCCGGGCGAAGGCTGCATAGTCGACGAGATAGGATGCCGTATTGAAGAAGACCTCGCTATCGCCGGTCCATCCCATCCTTTCCCTCGTCGGGCAGTCGCTCGGGAAATCGGTCGAATTGCTCTTGAGCGACCAAAGGGTCATCCCGAAGAACTTCTCGATCAGGGGGTCCGAACATTCGAAGCGACAGGTTTCATCGAAGTCGCTATAGCAGGCAATCGCGACGAACTCCTTGCTCTTGAAGGGGACGTCGGTTTCGATTTCGGCGTATTGGAAGCCGCCGTAGAAGAACTTCGGCCGGTATTCGTTGAGCCCCGGCTTGAACGTATAGTCGATTTCTTGAAGGGGGCTCGGCTTCCCGTGGTGGAGGCATTGGATGTTCTTCAGGGTCAGCTCCCCATTTTCATCCAAGAGCTCCCCGAGCCGGATCTTCATTGTTTCCCCGCCCTTGGCGTTTATGGAAAAAGCGATGTATCCGGAGAGGTTTTGCGGGAATTTCAGGATAATCTTCCCGCTTGGGGTCTTATGGCTTTCGATGGGGGCAAAGCGTTCGTGTTCCTTCACCGCTACGTTGTTGGAAGATGTCAGGTTCCGCCGCTCCTTGGCTAGGGCGGCCCTACCGGAATAGGTAGGGACGAGGCGGGCGTCCACCCTTTCCCCG